>CAYWNX010000006.1:0-24142 GCA_964459735.1 uncultured Dechloromonas sp.
GTGCCGGACCCGACGATCATGCAGCGACTCGACCTCGCGGTCGAAACGGCATGGAATGACGTGCTGGACGGGGCGATCCCTTATTCCGAGTTCGTCCAGTTGATGAAGGACCGCGATACGTATCGGAAGCACGGGAGCTTTGATGCGACCGAGGACACGTCCGCGCAACGGGCGTTCGACAACAGCATTAAGCTGGGCGATTTCCAGGGCGCACAGGCGGACCGGGTGTACAGCCGCTGGGTGGACAAGCGCGAAACGGCGCGGCAGCTGGCGGCGGATGAGATCGCGGCGAAGGCGGCGCACAACCGCGACCAGGCGGCACTCGCGAACAACTACAACGGCACGGGTCCGCGGCCGCTGACCTACCAGTACCTGACGCCGACGATGGACGAGGCGTTCGCAAAGTGGAAGACGGCGATGGGCGTTGGCGCCGAACCATCGGGCGACCTTTCGACGTATGGCGGCCCCCCGGGTGCTGCCGCGGCGGGGGCGTCGGCGGTGGATGACGGGCGGCACCCGGCGACGTTCAATGCCACGAACAGGGCGCTGCCGTGGAGTCCCGCGCGGAGCCAGGGTGGTGAACCGGGAACGCTGTTCGGCGAGGTTCCAGGAGACCCGCCCGGGGTTGCGGGGCGCGCGGCGTTCCTGGACATGGACCTGGGTGGGGATTCCGGGCGGTTGAAGCGGTTCAAGAGTCTCATTGGATTGAAGGACGGCGGCCGGAACGTTGCGGAAGGCGTCTACCAGGTCGGGGAGCAGGGGCTGGAGCATGCGGTCCTGCCATCCGGCGAGGTCGTCCAGCTGGGCGCGCAGGGTCCGGAGGTGGCGATGCTGCCGCAGGGTACGGATGTGCTCCCGGCGAGCGCGTCGCCCGCCCAGGCGCTGGCTCACGCGAAGTTGCGGCAGCTCCTGATGCAGGACCAGCAGGGCGGCGCGGGGCGGCAACTGGCGGAGAAGCAGGCGCGGTCGCAGGACCCGGACCTTCAGCAGAAGGTGATGGCGGCGATGCAGGAGGCGATGGCGACGCAGAGTGCGATGAAGCCACGGGCCACGCCGGTGCTCGTGGGGAACTGGCAGCAGGACCCGTGGGCGGACTGGCGGCCGCTGACGGGCGTCCCGGCGACGGGGCAGCCCGCGCCCGCGCCGGGGAGGTAAGAAGATGTCGAGCCCTACCTTCCTGACGCCCAGCGCGGCGAACAGCCAGGGGTATTCCACGCAGGATTACGCGGGGTCGTACCAGGAGTGGCTCTGGAACGCGGCGCGCACGCTGGCCGAGAACTATGCGCGCGGCATCCGGGACTTCGACAATTTCAGCGGCTCCACGTCGGGTATCGGCCAGCCGAACGCCTCGGACTTCGGCGCGGGCAGGGTATCGGATCAGACCTACTCATTCTTTCAAAACTACCTGCAATCGAATAGTGGCGACCCGTGGATCGCGAGCCAGTTTGGTACGGCACCGGGTCGTGGCGCGACCTATACCAATGCGGCGCAGCAGCAGATCGATGGTCAGCGCGACATCTACGGAACGTTCGCGCAGCGCTCGGCGTTCGACGCGCAGCAGGGGGCGCTGGACCGCCAAAGCGCGCTGGACGTGGCCAATGTCCACGCGGGGGCGACGGTCCAGGCTGCCCAGATCGGGGCGGCGGCATCCAACTATGCGGCGGACCAGCAGCTGGCCGGCGTGCGGGCGCGGGTCGAGGGCGACTGGCGTATCGCGGTGCTGCAAGACGCCACGCAGCGGTACGTGGCTGAGGGGACGTGGGGCGTCCAGAAGTACGTCGCCGAGCTTCAAGAGAAGGGGGCGATGGACCGTCTCAAGCTGGAGCTGGGCTTCAAAGACAAGGAACTGGCGCAGCGGGCGCTTGAGGCGAAGAACCAGCATCACGAGGCGATGGTCGCGCTCACACTGGAAGTGGCGAAGTACGATCAGCAACTGGCGGCGCAGCCCCGGAACTGGGTAGCGTACGCGTCCTGGCTCCAGAACCGCGGGCAGGTGGTGAATGCGCTCAACCTCGCGACGGTGGCGGCCTCCGTGCCGGAATCGCAGATCTCTCCCGCCGAAGTCGCCAACTCGGGCGCGCCTGGTGCGGGCATCGCGGCCACGCAAGAGGCGCAGACGCAGGCTGAAGCGGAGCGGGTGACTGCGGGGAACATGACGCCTGAGGGTGCGGCCCCTGTGCAGGCCCCAGACGCGCAGGCCCCGAAGCAGAACGAGGCCAGCCCGGCGCCGGGCCCGGTGGCGACGCAGTCGCAATACAGCGTGAACGGCATCGACCTGTCGAACACGAACTACAGCGACCTCGCGAACCAGTTGCTCGGGCTGGGCGGTGGCGGTGGCGCTCCGCCCACGACGGAGCAGTTGCAGGCGGCGTATGATTCCACGGCCACGGCGGGTGATCAGCATCAGCCGGGATTCCAGGGCTGGGGCGGGGCGTCCACGAACCGCCTCGGGATGAACGTCAACGCGAATGGCGCGAAGGAAGTGTGGTCGCGCTTTTCGAAGCTGCTGCCCTCGCAGCAGGAAATGCGCGTGGGGGCGGTGGAGAGCACGGGCAAGTACGCGCCCGACTTCATCGAGGAAATGAACCGGGCGCGCCCGAAGGGGAACCCCCAGGGCGCGGCGGCATGGGGGTGATGCGATGGCGATTCCAATGACTCCTGCCGGGCAGCAGGCGCCCGGAGGCGCGAATATTCCACCGGGCGCGATCCCGTGGCAGCCGGGGCAGCCTGTCCCGCCGGGTTACATGCCCATGGCCTTTCCAGACACGCTCGGTGGCTCGGCGGCTTCCCCACCGATGCTGGTGCCGATTAACGGTGCGTCGCCCGCGACGAGCTCGTCGCCCGTGCTCGTGCCCTGGCAGGCGCCCTCGGGGCCGACGCGGGTAGCGGCGGCGCCCACTCCGCCGGGGGCGCCGTCGCCCTGGTGGGCTGCGGCCACGAACGATGTGGGGCCGCTCTCGTTCGCTTCGACGCAGGACCAGCCGTGGCTCCGGAACCAGCCCGGGGCGGCCGCCCCGGAACCGGACCCGGCGGCGTTCGGCATCTACAACAACCCGAACGTGCAGCGCGCCTGGAATCAGATCACGCAGGGCATGGGCACCACGCCATCGTGGGGTGGCCCGCCGACGCCCGCTCCCGGAGGGCAGGCGGCGAACTCGGCGCCGCGCATGAACACGTCCGTGGCGGCGACCCCGGGCTGGGGGATGTCGAAGCAGGAGGCCAAACCGGCCACGGCGAGCGACACGATGGCGGCGAACAACTGGTCGTTCCATCCGTCCGTGACTGCGGGACAGGCCGGAGGGGGAACCGGGGCCGGGAGCAACCGGCCGACGCGGCAGCAGCGCGACCCATACCAGCAGGGGTAAGCGATGGCGTATCAGCCGTGGGCGTACATGGACCCGGCGGTGCTCCGGCAGATGCAGTCGGAGCGCTTCCGTAAGGCCGCCCTGAGCCTTGGCCAGTCGCGCGTCAACGAGGATGACTGGAACCGGATCTTTGGCGGGCAGACTGCGTCCGACCTTGACCGGAAGTACACTTCGCCGCCATCCCCTGCCGCAGAGGCGCCGGCGGCGGAGCACAAGAAGCCCAGCTACGGCACGGGTTTCTTGAAGCACGCCCGGAGGGCTGGCGGCGACCTCGTGAAGACGCTCAACGAGGTGAAGTCGGGCAACAACCCCTTCGACGATGCGCTGAACGCGGTTGGGCACACGCTGGGCATGGGCTGGTCGGCGTTGACCGCGCCGAAGGAATATGGCACGGACCCGCTCATGGCCATCGCTGGCGGCATGACTTCGCAGCCGGTCCAGTATGACGAGGCCGGGAATCCGTACCGGGATGTGCACAAGGGGTCAAAGCACGCCGGGCCCATCGATGTCGAGAGCTTCGTGCGGGCGGGGAAGAGCATCGGGAGCTTCGCGAAGGACCCGAGGGGGCAGTACCAGGAAGGGCGCGCGGCGTGGCACGAGTCACTCAACTCGCCGGAGACTTCGCCGGGTGTGCGCGTGGCGGTGGAGACGGCAACGGACCCGACGCTGTACATCGCACCGGGCGCGGTGGGCAAGGTGGCGGCGCGCATTCCAGAAGCGACACGGGCGGGTCGCGTGGCAAAGACAGCGTTAACGGCGCGGTACTCGCCCATCGGCGCGATGGCGGAGGGCCTCGACAGCAAGCGCGCGATCGCTGGGCTCGTGGCCGGCAGCGGGCTGGCCGCCGAGGCGGCGAGCCGCACGGATGCGCCGCCCTGGTTGCAGGCGGCGGCGCCGGTCGCGGGGGCTGTCGCGGGCGCGGCGCTGGCGAAGAACCCGCGGGCGTTCGCGAGCCTCATCGGAAAGGCGAAGCCTCGGGATCTGCTGCGGGGCGAGGCGCCGGTCATGGGCGTGGTGCGCGAGAGCGGCGACATCGACCCGGTGACGCGGGAGATCATGGGGCTGGATGCGGACCCCGCTCCCCCTATCGGCAACCAGCGCGGCGGCGTGCCGCGCGAACAGCCGCAGCTTCCCGCCCGCGTTGCTGACTACACAGACAATGACCTTGAAACGGCACTTTCGAACACCGAGAGGGTGCTCGAAAAGATGGAGGAACGCGGTGAGCGGATTCGCTACGAGAAGGGCTGGGATGTCGAGGACCCCGAGTGGCACGACTGGGTACAGGAGAACCTGGTGCCGCTTGAAAACAGGTATGACCACCTGACGGGTGAGATGATGTCGCGTCGTGCCAGAGGGGGCGTAGCCTTTCACGCTGGTGCCTCGCGAGAACCCCTGGCGGACTTCGCGCGGACGGCCTATGGGGCGCGGAGCGGGTTGCAGGCGGCGGGCCAGGTGGCAGGCGGTGCGGTCTACGGGGCGCTCAACCCCGGGGAGGACGAAAGTCGCTGGGAGAGCGCGGCGAAGAACGCGGGCCTGACGGCGGGACGCCTCGCGGCGGTGAGCCCGGCGGCGCTACGGGCGGTGCAGGCGGCCGCACGGGGCGAAGGCCGCGCCTTGCTTGAGGGTGACACGCCGGTGATGGGGGTAACAGCGCGCCCGAGTGCGCACGCGCAGCGGCGCGTGGCGGCGAACGCGCGGGCGACGGCGCGGGCGGTTGGCGCGGACATGTTCAACACGATGCCCGCGGCGGATGTGCGCGCCGGGGAGGCGGCCTACCTGAACAGCAGGCGTGGCCGGCTCGACAACGCGCTCCGGCGGGCCGTATCGAGGGTGCCCGCGCTGGGCCGGCTGGACCCGAACGTTGTGCGAGAACAGGACATCCGGCCGTTCATGGTGCAGGAGCGGACCCGGCTGCAAAACATCACGGATTCGTACGAGGGCATCGCGGACCATCTCATGCAGAACGCGGAGCACTCGGGGCTTGCCTCCACGTTCGACCCCACGGATGGCAACTACTACGTGAATGTGGGTGGCCAGCGGTTGCTCTTCGGCGATCTCGTCGAGGGCAGGACGCCCGCGGCCCAGGCAGCCCGGGCGGCGCTCAACCCGCAGCAGGCGGCGGCCCTCCAGGAACTGGCCGATTTCAACGCGCGCCTTGGCGGGAACATCCAGTTCCATGGAGGGACGCTGCCGTATGATCCGACGTTGGATCAGGAGTATTTTCCTCGGGTTGTGGTCGGCGCCGATGGCACGGCGCGCGTCGCGCCGCCAGGCGGTCCCTGGGCGCGCGAGCGGACCTATTCCGCGATGGCGGAGGGGGTTGAGGGTGCGCAGCACATCAACTACGCCGATCCGCGGGCCGCCTATCGCGCGATGGTGCGGTCGAAGCTCAAGACGGCGGCGGACATGTACCTGTCTGAGGCGCTGCGACCGCTGGGGATGAGTGCGGATGATGTGCTGGCGGCGAACGGTGTGCCGGGGGTGACGCACGTCGAGCTGGGGCCGAACGTGGCGCCTTCGCTGAATGGGGTGTACTTCGACGCGGCGCAGGCGGAACGCATCCTGGGCGCACTCAGGGGTCAGCCCGCGTTCGGGGCCAACGCGGTGCGCGCGGTGAATTCGGCGTTGACGCCGTTGCGGGCGATGGGCGATATCTCGTGGTTCGGACAGCAGGGCGCGGCCTTCCTGTTCCGTCACCCCATCCGTGCGGCGAAGGCCGCTGTCGTCGTCATTAAGAGCGCAGTGAGTGACCGGGGCAGCTACGCGCGGATGCTCGACGGGGCAATTGCGGAGGGCGCTGCGCGGGCGGGCATGTCGGTCCAGGACTACCGGCAGTTGCTCATCTCGCACGGGCTGCACGTGGTGCCCGAGGAGATGGGCGAGCGCGGTATCGGCTTCTCGGCGGGGGCGCAAAATCTGCCGGGCATCGGGCACGTCGCGCGCTTTTCGAACGAGACGTTTGCGCGCTTCCTCAACTTCGCACGTGTGTCGTTCGCGAACGACGCGGTGGAACTGGCGACGAAGACGGGCCAGATGGACCAGCTCCAGGGGGCGCTTGCGGCGGTGAACCGGATGACTGGCGCGACGGGCCGGGCGCCGTCGTCGCTGGAGTCGCTGGTGGAGTTTGCACCGCGCTTCTTCTCGGCGGCGGTGGAACAGGTGTGGGCAGCGACGACGAAGGGCGGGCTGGAAGGGACGATCGCGCGGCGTCACCTGCTGCGGATGCTGGGCACGGGGGCGCTGATGGCGGTGGGCATCAACACGGTGCGGGGGTACGACACGGACTTCGACCCGACGAGCGAGAACTTCCTGAGGATTCGGAACGTGGGCGGGCTCGACGTGAGCCTCTTCGGGACGTACAACACGCTCTTCCGGGCAGTTGCCAGCACGATGGCGACGGGTAAGCCGGAGCCGCTGTTGCGGCTGGCCGAGGGGAAGCTGAGCCCGGTCGCGGATATCGTCACGCACACCTTCCTCGGGCGAACGTACCTCGGGTCGCCGCTGGACCCGACTGGCAACCCGCTGGGCTCGGCGTACACCTATGGGAAGTCGATGATGCCCTTCCCTGTCCAGAGCGTCGTGGCGGAAGGTATCGAACCCGCCGTGCAGCAGGGTGACCCGAAGCAGCTGCTCCGGGGACTGGAAAGCACGGCCGCGTCGGCGACGGGCTTCACGTCTACCCCGATGACGCCCACGGAACGGCTGAACGAGGCGCGGGGGAAGCGTGACCGGGGCCCGTTGACGTTTACGCCGGAGACGGTGGGCAAACAGCCGCGCGAGGGCATCGCTCAACAGGAGTTCGGCGGCCGTGACTACGCGGATCTCACGGGCGCGGAGAAGAGCCAGATCAATGAGCGGCCGCAAATCAAGGATCTCCAGGCGGAAGTGGACCGGAACGTGCTCTCGAAGGAGGACGACCGTGCGGCGCTGACGGAGAAGACGCGGGAGATTGGCGGCAAGGTAGACGCGCTCTCGGCGGAGTTCGAGGCTGGGCAGATCAGCGGGAACGACTTCCGCGACCAGTACCGGAAGCTCCAGGACGAACTGCGCGGGGCGCGGGATGTGCTCACGAAGCGTGGCAACGGGAAGCTCGATGGCTGGTTCGCGCTCTATGACCAGGCGTCGCTGCCGGATGGGCGCACGGACTACGACCGGCTGGATGCGTTGCAGGCGGCCTATCGCGCGAAGAACCCGGGCATCGACGAGGAAGTGCTGCGGGCGGTGGGGGCGCACGACAACGAGACGCTGCGGAAGTACCGCGAGGCACAGAAGCTGGCGAGCGCGTACTACAGCATCCCGGCCTACCGGGGCCTGTCGCTGGAAGACGGGCAGACGGCGGGCCGGGTCATCGGCGTGGCCCAGGCGATGGTCTCGGCGGGGCAGGCGCGGACGATGAGGCAGGCATTCGCGATCCTGTCGCAGCAGGACAAGGATGCGGTGCGGCTGGCGCGGATTGCCATGAACCGGGGGGCGAACCCGGAGCGGAAGAAGTTCCGGCGGGCGAACCCGCTGTACTCAGCCTTCTATGGGGATGTGGCCGCTATCTGATCGTTGGGGGAGCCGCCAGCGTGGCGACCCTGTGGGGGTGATGAAGGCAGGGGCGATCTTGCCCTGCTTGCGCCAGATGCGGATGGTCTCGGTCGAGACCCTGAGCTTCTTCGCCAGGGCCGTGGTGGTCAGGTAGTCCTGCTCAGGCTCATCCACAACCCCAAGAATTGCCAAGTAGGGGCGTAGTAGTCAACACATGGGGGCGTGGACGACGATACCCAGGTAATCGACGCTAGCGTCTCGCCGGGCGAGGCGGAGGCCGCTCCAGAGGAGCAGGGCCCCATCTCGTTGGACGACGCTTTCCAGCGCGCGGCTGAATCGGCCGAGGCGCCCGAGCGCGAGGAGGAGGGAGGCGAGGAGCCGCCCGAGGCCGCGCCCGCGGATGCCCAGGGACAGCAGCGGCCGGCGCCGATAGACACCGAGAGGGAGTGGCAGCAGCGGCTTGCAGCCGCGCAGCGCGCCGCTGTCTCGGAGTACGTCGAAACCAACCAGTTGATGGAGGGGTTGCGGGAGGAGTACCTCCAGCTGCTCGCGCTTCGCAGCGAGGACCCCGAACAGTTCAACCACCTGATGTGGGATGCGCAGGACTCGGCTTTGCGCCGGGAGTTCTTCGACGGGTTCGCGCGGAGTTATCCGACGGTCTCGTTGGATGCTCCGCAGGGGAAGACCTCGCCGCCCACCCCAGCAGCCGTCCAGCAGAACGTCTACACCGAGGTGTTCACGGACTTGAACACGGCCTGCACGGCGATGGCGACGGAGTCGGGGTTGCCTGCGATGCGCGTGGACGAACTCCGCGCTGCCGCGCAGGGGCCGTGGGGCTTTCTGTCGAGCGTGTTCACCGAAGCAGTCAAGGCTTCGGCGGAGAAGCAGCGGGAGGCCATCCGTGCGGAAGAGCGCAAGGCCGCGCAGCAGGAAGCGACCGCGCACTGGTCGCAGCAGAAAGTCGTGACGCCGCGAGTGCTCGGCGTGCCCGCGGGCTCTGGCACGCGGCGCGCGGGCCCTCCCACCTGGGAAGACGCGATCCGCGAAGCGGCAGCCCTCATAGGGTAACGGAGGAATACGGCCATGGCCGTCGGGAACGCAAACTACAACACCGATCTCGTTTCGAGCACGTTCGAGATCTTCATGCGCGAGCAGCCGAGCGACGTGATCTTCGGCGACCTCGTGCTCTTCGACCTGCTTGCCAAGAAAGGCAAGGTGTCGAAGAAGGGCGGCCTCAAGATCCTTGAGCCGCTGATGTACAAGAAGAGCACGGCCGTGGGTTCGTACCAGGGCTGGGACACGCTCGACATCTCGCCCCAGAGCGGGCTCACGAACGCCGAATACGCCTGGAAGCAGTATTACGGGACGGTCGCCATCGACGGCTACACCGAGCTGCTGAACCAGGGGCCTGCCGCCATCCTGGACATCCTCAAGGCGCGCTTCGACCAGGCGAAGATGTCGCTGGCGGACGCGATGAACGAGGACATGTACGGCGACGGCACGGGCAACTCGTCGAAGGACGTGGATGGCCTCGCCATCATGATCGACTCGGCGGGCACCTACGGGAACATCTCGCGCACGGACAACTCGTGGTGGGGGGCGCAAGAGACGGCGGTCTCGGCGGTGCTCCAGATCCAGGGCAGCACGGGCATGCGGCGCATGTACAACGACTGCTCGCTGGGCCGCGGCCGGATGACGCCGGACGGGCTGGTCACCACGCAGGCGATCTACGAGTCCTATGAGGCGCTGATGGATCCCAACATGCGCTTCACGAATACGGGCTCCGAGAACGTGGGCTTCAAGAACATGAACCTCATGTTCCGGGACGCGCCGCTGTTCTGGGACGACTACTGCCAGTCGGGAGTGATGTACTTCCTGAACAGCAACCGGATGAAGCTCGTCGTGATGTCGAGCCGTGACGGTGGTGTGAACCGTGGCGGGGATGACAGCTTCGACAAGGGTGACTTCCGGACCGAGCCGTTCGAGAAGCCCATCAACCAGGACGGCCGCGTCGCCAAGTTCTTCTGGATGGGGAACCTGACGGCGAGCAACTGCCGCCACCTGGGCAAGCTCACGACGATCAGCTAACAGACAGGGGCCGGGATGCCCGGCCCCTTCTTCCGCGAGGAGGATGAGATGGTCCACCAGTACACCGGGCCGAAGGGCGCCGGCATCAACCTCGAAGTCTGCGACACCACGGCCCAGCACCGGCTGGGGCAGGTGGTGGAGGGCGTGACGGGGCTCGGCCACTGGGCGAAGTACCGGTACGTGAAGTTCGAAGATGCGGTGACGTACGTCGCCGGCCACTTCACCTGGATGGGTGCGGGCGAGACGACGTGGGAAGTCACGAACGACATCTCGAACGCGATGGCGGGCTACGTCGGCGCGGGCGTGGTGTTCCAGACCACGGTCCCGACCGAGGGCCAGTATGGCTGGGTGCAGTGCGCGGGCATCGCGACGGTGCTCATCGGCTCGGCATCGGTCATCGCCGGTGACTGGCTCAAGAGCGACGGCACCACGGACGGTGCGCTTGACGAGGCGACGGCGGGCACCGACGAAGAGATCTGGGCGCAGGCCATCGCCACCATTGCCGACACCGCCACCGGCCTCGCGGTACTCCGCATCCCGGGGGTGTAACCATGGCAGCCGCTGCCTACGAGCCGTTCTTCCAGTACGCCGCCGATGGCTCCGGTGCGTGGTATGACCTCGACGGCAATATCATTCTGAAGATCGACGGGGCGAACCGGACGGTGACCGTGCCGTCCGGTTCCACCATCACCGTGAGCGGGACGGGCGGGTATGCGCGGTCCTCGATCACGGAGGACGCGCTCCAGCCGTACCGCATTCCGCTCGCCAGCGTCCTTGGTGCTGACGGGGCGGACCTCGCCATCACCGAGACCGCGGGCGACTTCTACCGCTCGATTGGCACGAACCAGCTGCTCATCCTCGGGGAAGTCTCCAACGGTACGGTTGGCGCGGACACCGAGGTATCGGTGGGCTGGTTCGAGTTCCAGTTGCCGCCCGAGTACGTGGCCGGGGGCGACATCTCGATCCGCGCGGGCGTGGATGTGGTGGGGGCCGGGGCGCTCGGGACCTGCACCATCGACTTCTCCGCGTACCTCCAGAACAAGCTCACCGGCGCCGTGGGTTCCGACCTTGTAACCACAGCGGCGACGGCCATTTCCGCGACCGAGGCCTACAAGACCTTCGTCGTGACTCCCACCGGCCTCGTTGCGGGCGACCTGCTCATCGTCAAGATGACGACCAGCGTGGACAACACCAACAGCACGGCGATCCAGGCGCAGATCAGCGGCCTCGACGTGCTGTGCGACATCAAGGGATAGGCCGGTGCCGAGGTACGACTACCGCTGCGAGGGGTGTGGGACCGTCACGGAGACCGTACGCGGCTTCGATGACCGCTCTCTGCCCTTCCAGTGCCCGTCGTGCCCCGGCACCGCCAACGTCATTTTCACGCCGCCGAACCCGCACAACTTTCACATCCCTCCGAACTTTCGCGCGGTCCTGGGCGCGCCGACGTGGAGCGACATCCACGACCGGAGCGAGAGGGAACTGGCGCGAGACCCGAGCATCGAGCGGGCCGCCGTGGTGGCGAGCCGGCCCGGTGTCGGGAACACGATCAGTCAGCCGACACCGGACCTGAAACGACAGGTGAGGAAAGCCCGTGAACTCCACCCCAGCCACTCCGTTTGAGAAGTACCTGACCTGGCGCCTTCAGCACATCGAGCTGGGCAAGGCGTTCAACGAGAACATCGCCAAGTCGGCGATCAACAACCTCTGGTTGCAGATGGGCGGCTCCGAGGCGCAGTTGCTGGAACTGAGCGACGACCCGGAGATCATCCCGGAGAGTGAACAGCGGGCGCGGGCGCTGCGCATGGACGACCGCGAGGCGAAGGCTGAACTGGAGAAGATGCGGCTCGACGCGCGCCAGCAGATGGCGTCGGCGAAGTCGCGGGTGCAGGAAAGCGCGCTCAAGGATTCGCGCATCTTGGAGCTGGAGCGTCGCCTTGCGGAGCTGGAGACGGGCATGCCTGCGAGCCCGCCGATGCGCGTGGTGGCAGATGGTTCGACGCCAGAGCCCGCGCGCGAGGGCGTGCCGGACGTGACGTGGAGCCGCCAGGAGATCTACACCTGGGCGGACGCGAAGGGCTACCGGCTGCCGCACAACCCGCAGTTTGCGAGCAAGAGCGTAGCCCTAAATCACATCCTCGCGCAGATCCCGGCGAAGGAACTGGTGGAGGCGTAGGCCATGAGCGACCCCCAGCAGCGGAGCATCACGGTCGCGGCCAGCGGCACGGAGTCCTCAGCCTTTGGCGGGGACGGCTACCGGCTGGTGGGGCTCATCCTGCCCACGCTGGACTCGACCACCATCGGCTTCGAAGTGTCGCCGGACGGTGGGTCGTATTCGGCGGTGAAGACGAACGTTCACGGATCGGCGCCCGCGGCCATCACGCTGGGCACGGCCAACACCGGGGCCTGCGCACAGGCCGTGTCCGAGGAGATCGGGCGGCTGGCGGCGACGGCGAAGATGAAGCTCGTGGTGGCCTCGCAAACGGGCGGGGCGCGGACCATCACGGGGCTGTTCCAGCGGGTGTAGGGGGACGCTAGCCATGACCGCAGGTGCAAGTCTCGCAGTGGGGAGGATTGCCACGAAGGATGGCAGCCCAGCCGCGCCTCCAGTTCCAGCAGCCCTCCGTTTTCTCCACCTTCTCCCAGAATCGCTGCGCAGGCGTCTTGCCCGCGTAGTTGGCGCTGCCGTGTTCGCGGAGCCGCTCGTAGTGCCGCGCGCAGACGCGCCGCGCGTAGATAGGGGCCTCACAGCCTGTGGCTTCGCAATGCCCCGTCCGGGGTTGCCTGAGGGGGGTAAGCGTTCCGTTGTTCTTGATGCGCCGGTAGTGCTTCGCGCACATGCCGCCGCCATGAACTGCCCCGCCGCAATCCTCGACGGAGCATGTCTTGCGAGTGCGGCGGAGTTCGGGCGACCCGCTGGCGTAGAGCCGGGCGCTGTGTTTCGAACACAGGCCGCGACGGCGCGATGGGCTGGGGCAGTCATCCACAGAGCATTTGGCCATGAGCCTCAGCGTAAAGGATGGTAAGGTTCGTTGGCAACCTTTACAGGAAAGCAGTACGGGAAATTTCAGTTAACCTTGGCGAACAAAGAAGTGGACATGTCTGCGGACACGATCACCGTGCTTGCCACGACATCCACTCATACGATCGACCAGGACGCGCACGATTACCTCGACGACATCACGAACGAGGTGGCGGCGGCGGGTGGATATGCGCGCAAGACGCTGGCGTCGAAGACGGAGACGTACACGGGTGGCACGAACAAGTACGCCTTTGACGCGGCGGATGTGCAGTGGACCACGGCGACGTTCACCTTCCGCAACCTTCACGTGGCGGATACGAGCCCGGCCTCGGACGCCACACGCCCGCTCATCGGCTATCAGTCGGGGGACGGCGATACCACGGGTGGCGGCGGCAACCTGGACTTCGCGTGGAACGCATCGGGCATCCTTGAGAACACGGTCAGCTGAAGGGGAGGCGAGCCATGGAATGGTACGAGGCCAGCGCGCTGCGGCTTGCCTGTCTGGGCCGGGCGCTTCCGGAAGAGCGAGCGGCGCAGCTGCTCACGGAGAACATCGACGAACTGCGGATCATCTGCTCCCAGCGCAGCGACCTGCTGGATCGCTCGGATGACGCCAATAGTCCGTTCTTCAACTGCATCCAGCGCGTGACGGAGCTGGCGAAGGCGACGAAGCGCAAGCCGATCGAGTTCACGGACGATGCGACGGGGGAGAAGCACCTGGAGATGGTCGAGTGCGACGAGTACATCGCCTATGGCGAGTGGTACACGGTCACGGGCGGCGCCGGCGAAGGCGCGGTCGGGCCGGTGCGACGCACGCGGGATGAAGTTCACAGCGGCAGCGAAGTGTTCAGGAAGCGCGACGACGGGCAGATTCACCAGTACGGCGCGGCGTCGGCGCTGCTGGCGCGGGCGCTGGAAGTGAAGGCGCTGCAGCCGCTCGAGGGGTAAGCCATGGCGAACATGCCGACGACGCTGCCGGGTCTCTCGACGAGCTACGTTGGCACGGATGACGCCGCCGCCGTCGACCACGCTGGCATGCACAACAGCATCGATGGCGAGGTTAACGCCATCGCCGCGAAGCTCGGTGTCGACAGTTCGGCCGTTGCCACCTCCATCGACTACCTGCTCAAGAACGCTTCCTCGGTGAACCCCGGGCACCGGCACACCTACGCCGGTGCGGCCACGCAGAACTACGCCAGCCGGGGGATGAGCATCGGCGGCACGTCGGGAGCGGCTGGGGCCTCCACGGGCATCCTCGGGCTGGTCACCGGCAACGGGGCGCAAACGAACGAGGCACTGCTGTTCGGCATCGTCGATGGCTCTTACGCATGGATTGAGGCGCAGAAGCCCGGGACGGCCTACCGCCCCATCGTCTTGCAGCCCGCCAGCGGGAGCGTAGGCATCGGCGCTGCCGCGGCGCCCTACTCCAGCCGGAAGCTCAGCGTCGTGGGCGGGTCGCAGGGGCCTGACGCCACGGGACGCAGCATCCTCGCGGTCACGACAGGCACCGGGCAGCAGACAGACAACGCGCTGCTCTTCGGCATCGTCGATGGCTCTTACGCGTGGATCGAGGCCCAGCAGCAGGGCACCGGGCCGCTGCACATCGCCATCAACCCGCAGGGCTTCGCCAAGAGCGTCATCATTGGCGGAACCACGCTGGGGACGCTGGACGGTCAAAACACGCTCACGGTCGAGCGCACGGCAACGGCGTATCACATCCTCTCGGACTTCTCGCTGTCGTCGTCGGCGCCGTACGGGGACGAGGCGAGTTGCGGGCGCTTCGTGACGCGGCTGACGGGCGGGCAGGCGGGCGCCTATGGCATCGAAGTGGACGCCATTCGCTCGGCCGGGGCGGCCGTCTACACCTATGGCATTGGCATCAACGTGGTCTCGACGCTGGGCGGGAACGGCATCGACCAGAACTGCGGGCTGGTTATCTACTCGCAGGCGACGGGCTGGGGCGTGGGCGCGGGCACGCGGGGCGACTCGGCGGTCTTCGTGCGGGGCACGGATGGATGGAGCTACGGCTTCCTCTACCGAGACACCGATGACGTTACAAACCTCTACCTGCTGACGCAGACCGGTTCGGTGCTGGGCGCGGGCTATGCCCGGGTTGGCTCGACGAGCGCGCCGCTGAACACGACGGCGGGCGACCTGACAGTCAAGCGGTTGAACATCGGCAACGTGAACGCCTTCGGCGTTACCGACATGGCGATGGATAGCTCGGGCACGACGACACAAACCGCAGCATCGTTCGCGGGTCACGACTTCCAGTACACGAGCGCGCACGCATCCAACTCCACTTCCAATGTGCGGGCGGGTCGCTTCCGCGCCTACGCCACCGGGAGCACCGGGGCCACCCTGACAAGCCTCCGCGGCCTCGAAACGCAGACCCTCCACCGGCAGGACGGCGCGGTCACGAACATGATTCCGATGGTCATCCAGGGGCTCGTGCTGGATGGCTCGACCCCGGCCACGGCGGGCACGGTGACCAACGCCTCGGCTATCCAGATTCAGATGTACTCGCGGAACGCGGGCACGAGTGTCGTCACTGCCACAAACCTGACCGGTTTGCAGCTTCAGGGCGTCGGGGATGCGGGCCTGACCTCCACGACACAGCGCGGTATCCGCTGCCAGACGCATGCGGCGGGCACGTTTACCACGATGATCGGGGTTGACCTCGAAACCCAGAACCTCGCGGCGACCAGCAACTACGGAATCCGCATCGCCTACCCTGGCATCGCAGACGGCCTCGGAGCGATGACCGACTGCATCGGCCTCGTGTTGCCGGCGGTGTCCCGCGCGATGGGCAACCAGACCGCGACCCTGACGTCCGCGTTCGGAATCAGCATCGGTATCCCGACCTACACGAGCACGACGCTGGTGCGAACCATCACGAACGCGGCCGGGCTGTACATCGCAGGCGCGCCAGTGGCGAGCACCAACGTGACGGTCACGAACGGCCCCTACTCGCTCTGGGTGGACGCGGACAGCGCGCGCTTCGATGGCCGCATGCTCGCGGCGAAGGGCGCGGACGTTGCTTCCGCAAACGACATCACGCTCGGCGGTGACGGAAACTTCTTCGGCATCAGCGGGACGACGACGATCAACCGCATCACGACAACGGGCTGGACGGCTGGCTCCGTCATCGTGCTCAAGTTCGCGGGCTCGCTCACGGTCACGCACAACACGGCGGGGGCCGGAGCGCTTGCGGGCCTACTCCTGGCGGGCGCAGTCAACTTCTCCGCAACGGCAACGGACACGTTGACGCTCATCTACGATGGGACGAACTGGGTCGAACTGGCCCGTGCGGTCATCTAACGGAGGAATACATTGGCGACGTCACCCACTCCACTCCCTCAGCGATCGGGGCCACGCCGCCTGAACAAGGCCGAGATCGTGGGGCTGCAGGTGGCCGACCGCGAGTGGCAGGCGGCCGGGCAGCAGTACCAACAGGCCGAGGCGGCGAGGGCGGAGATCTATCGGGACCTGGGGCTCGACCCGGCGAAGTTGTACCGGTTGGAAGCGGATGGCAGTCTGCACGAGCCGGAGGCGAACAGCGATGGCACTGGCGCTTAACGCAGCCACGCTCAACAGCGGCACGCTGAATGGCCTCTTGGCCAATGAGCGGCTCGCTGGGCCCGTTCGCCCCGGTGCGGGCAGGTGGACACCGGTTCGGCCCACCGTGGGCCGTGTTGCCCCTCAGCGGCCGCCTACGGGCCGATTTGCGGGGACGCGCCCGGGAGGTAGTGGGCGATGAGCACGCCAGCACCCTACATCGGCGCCGTCGCCGACATCTTCGTCCCTGACGATACCGAGCAGATCGCGCTCGGCTACACCGGCATCCGCGTCTACTGGGCAACGAGCGAGACAGCGGCGGCTTCGCTGGCGACAACGCTGACCCTCGTCGCCGCGCAGCGTGACTACAGCTACAACAAGACCGACGCGCTCAGCTCCGACTGGTTCGAGTGGTGCCTGTACGGCGCGACGCCGGGCGAGGGGCCGCGAAGCGAGCGGGTGCCGGTCGGGCCGCCGTCGATCACGCGCAAGCAGGTGCGCCAGGAGGTTGGCAGGCGGCTGAACCTCGTCGAGGTGGTAACGGCAACAGGCACGAGCGGGACGGTCTTCACGGCTCCCGAGCTTATCGACCCGGACCGCAGCGTCCATGACATCGCGAATCGCTGGGCGCGGCCGACGGCGGGCGACTACCTGGGCAACACGCGCCGGGTGCGCGCGGGCTCGACGGGCTATTCGAACACGGCCACGGGGGAAGTGACGGTTGGGCGCACCTTCGGGGGCACGCTGGCAGCCAGTACCGAGGTGGAGTTGTGGAAGCCGCGCGGGGATGTGGACCCCAGCGCGCGCGTCGATGAGGCGATGCAGCGGGCGCGGCTACAACTCTGGTGGACTGAGACGTGGTATCTCACGACGGACGCGAACGTGAGCGACTACTACCTGCCGCAAACGATCCAAAAGGCGGCCGTGGTCAGCATCGATTGGGCATCGGACGACTATCCGGAGCGCCCGGGCTGGGTGCCGGTGGGCTGGTGGAACATCGTGCAGGAGGGGCAACTCCCGCTGCTCACGGTGCTGGCCTCCGCAGAGGGCCACATGACCTACGCGAGCCAGAAGGTCATCCGCATCGTCTACAACCGCGTGGGCGATCGCATGGACAGCGACACGGACACCTGGAGCGTGCCGCTGGAGTGGGCGACGGCGGAGGCGTCCTTCGAGTACGTGAAGGGCCAGATCGTGCCGGGCGGGAACAAGGAGAACATGGACGATCTGGTGCGGTCGGGGAAGGTGCTGGAAGCGGAGTGCATCGGCTACCGGGCGGCGTACATGCCGCAGGCGCCGAACCCGCACATGCGCGAGGCGCGCTAGGAAAAGAGCGGACGATCCTCTGGCTGGGCCTCGCGAATCTGCTGCGCAAATGCCATCGCGGTGATGTACCGCACCTCCACCCGCCGCCGCCAGGGCTTCCACCAGATGCGTCCCCCGGTGCGGCTGGCACGCCACAGTACCGGCTTCGAAGTTGTCACCGTTACGCCTATGTCCTGCCACTCGTATTCGGTCATAGCACCCAGCAGAAGCCGAGCAGGTGGCCGCTGTAGATGCTCTGGTGAGTCCACGCTATCCAGAGCCGCGGATCGCCCGCTACCCACAGAGGGACGCCATCGATGCTCGTGGCGTTGATGATCCCGCGGCCCAATTCACTCATGTTCCGGCTCCTGACGCACCCCGACCATAGCGCAGGCACCCCAAGAATGTCCAAATAGGGGGCTGATGCGGTAGGCACGACGGTGTGACTGTCGGCCGCCAGCCCAGCGACATGGTGGAGATCAACGGCAAGCCCTACTTCCTCGCGAAGGACGAGAGGGGCAAGCCGTTCTACCAGCCGCGCCCGATGCAGACGCAGGAGGGGGACCCCACGGTGCCCCGGCGTTTCCGCTGGGCGGACTGGTCGCGAGGTATGGGCGACTCGCGCGGGGTGTTCAAGGGCGCGATCGAGAGCGCGACGGGCGCCTACCTCGGGACCACGGGCCGCATCCTGCCGGGGCCGAAGATCAATACCATCGCCACGGGCCACGACCTGGCCGTGCAGGCCATTGTCGAAGTGACGGCGCCCGCGGCGCGCCTCATCAGCTTCGGCGGGCGCTACGCGAAAGAGATCGACTCTTCGTGGGCGGTAGCGGCGACGCAGGACTTCGGCGGGGGCACGTCGGCCGTGAGCGCCCAGCTGTTCGTCGACCAGGTGGCGATCGCTCTTGGCGACGCGACGCAGTTCTACCGGCGGAATGCGTCGGGAGCCTACAGCGCCTCGACGGTGACGAGCGACGGGTTCGGGGACTACCGCTATGCGCGGGCCTTCGGTCTCTCGCCCGAGGGTGACCTCGTGCGCGGCCGGGCAAATAAGTGGTCGAAGTGCTCGGCGGCAGACTTCTACGGCACGAACGGCAACTGGAGCGCTGAGGTGGCGGTCGGCGACCAGAGCGGGAACATCAACGCGGTAGGCCAGTTCGAGCGCTGGGACTACGTGCTCAAGGACGAAGGGCTGTACTCCTTCGACAGCACGACCTCGAAGGAGTCGAACGTCCTGCCTGACCTGGCGGCGTTCAAGTCGAGCCAGAACCGGCGCTTCTTCCCGTGGTACAACCGGCTCTTCCTCTGCACGTTCGCGGGCCTCTACCGCTACGTGCAGCAAGGCGGCGCGCGGACGGTGGGGATCGAGGAGGCCGAGGTCAACGAGGGCATCCTCACGAACGCCTATCCGACCGCGGGTGTGGCCTTCGGAAAGTGGGCCTTCGTGGCCTACTACGACGGCACGACGACCTACATCTGCATGTTGCGGAACGCGCGGGAGGGGGACGCCTCGTGGGGCAGCCCGTTCACGCTGGTGAGCGTCATCGATTCGTTCACTGGCAACTGCTATGCGATGACGACGACGAACATCGCGGGCTACCCGGCGGTGGTCTACGGCCGGGACACGAGCCTGGGCTGGTTCAAGATCTCGCGCATGGGGCGGCCGGTGGACTACGCCGACAGCGGCAACGTGGTGGTCACGTTCTCGCCGACGGACCTTGGTGCCCCGATGACGGTGAAGTACGCGCGGTGGCTGGAGATCGTGGGGAGGAACGCCTCGGCGTCGCGCACGGTCCAGCTGGCGGCGTCTTGGGATGGCGGCGCCTTCAACAATGTGGGCTCGGCGCTGACGGCGTTCACGAGCACCTTTGCGCGCGCGGCATGGACGCTGGGATCGAACGACAGCGGGCGGGTGTTGCAGGCGAAGGCGACGCTGGCCTGCAACAGCACGACCACGGCGCCGGAGGTCCGCGACATCATCCTCCACTACGAAGAGCGGCCGGTGATGGTCCCGGGGGCGCTCATGGTGCTCCAGTTCCGCGACGACGAAGCGGGTGGCCAGCGAGCAAGCGCGTACGAGCAACGACAGGCGGTGGAGGCGCTGCTGGACGGGCAACCAAGGGCATTCGTCGATCCATACGGGGAAGCCTTCACAGCGGCCTTTGGTGAAGCCAAGGGCGGTATCGACTACCAATGGCAGGGGCGCATGCCGCAAGACTCCATGGCCCTGACGGTGCGTTCGGTGGATTACGGTGGCTGAAACGCTCGATCTTGCGCCGCTGGTCCGGCAGCAGCTGGAGGAACTGCTCGCGGACCCCGCCGTGCGCCAGGGGGTGCTCGGCGGGCAGGCGTTCACGCCCGAGTACCGCGACATGCTCGAAGGGCTGTCGGCGCAGGTCGGGTCGATGCTCCAGGACCAGAGCCTCGGGCGCACGATGAACGGCCCGCTGTGGCTTTCGGGCACGTCGGTGCTCGACGGCACGATCACGGCCGACAAGCTGACGGTGAACTCGCTCGAAGCGGTGACCACGAACACGGGCACGCTGAACGTGACGGGGGATTTCACGGCGGCGGCCTCGTTCCCGGCGACGGGCGCGCGCATCGTCGTCAACAGCAGCGGCCTCTGGGGCTACTCGGGCGCGGCCACCACGACCTTCAAGCTGAACACGGACGGGTCGGGGGAGATCGGAACCGGGTCGAACAAGATCTCGTGGACCACGGGGGGCGTGGTGACTGTCCCCGCCGCGGTCATCGGCTCGCTGACCATCGCGAACGTCGGCGGGGGCACCTTCGGGGGCACCTACCAGTCGAGCGCGAACTCGACGCGCTTCGAGATCTCTTCGACGGCGCTCATCGCCTACGCGAGCGGCACAGAGACCTTCAAGATCAACGCGACGACGGGCGCGGTGACGGCCACGGGCTCGTTCACGGTGCAGTCGGCGACGAGCGGGGCGCGGGTGGTGGTGTCGAACGCGGGCGGCCTGGAGGGCTACAACAGCGGCGGCACGAGGACGTTCTTCGTGAACGCGGCGAGCGGGGCCGGCCAGCTGGGCGCGGGCACGAACAACATCTCGTGGGACTCCTCGGGGAACGCGAGCATTGGCGGCGTTGCGCTGTCGAGCGGGAAGATCACGGCGTCGCACCTTTCGGTGAGCACGCTTTCGGCGATCACGGCGGACCTCGGGACGATCACGGCGGGGAGCATCAACGCTTCGACGGTGACGGTCTCGAACCTGAACGCGACGAACATCTCCAGCGGTTCGGTCGGCAGCGGCGCCTCGGGCATCAACCTCGGCGGCACGAACGGGCTGGGGATCAACGGGAACCTGACGCTGGGGAGCGGCGGGAAGATCATCGACGCGGATGGGAGCTACTGGGACCAGAACGGGATCGTTCTGGCGAGCAGTGGGTCTTATGGGGACAGCATCCGTTGGCGCACGTCCGGGACCGACCGGGGTTCCATCTACTCTGATGCCAGCGGCATCTATCTGACCAGCGGCTCCACAGGAGCCGCCTCTGACGCCGCTCTCGACCTCACGAGCACGCGCTGGCAGTTACGGATCGGCTCGTCGGGGGGATACCGCATCATGGGCGGCGCCACAGATGGCGGCGTGAAGATCCAGATCGGCGGCAGCGACATGGTCACTGTCGGAAGCGGGTCCCTGCGCTTCGACAACCTCTCTACGACTGGCACCGCCCAGGCGTGGCCGACAGGGGGCAGCCCCACGAGCGTGATCATGTCCACGGATGCAGGCTCCACTCTGCTCTCCATCGGGGCCAAGGCCGTCACCATCAACGTAGACGGCACGAACTACAAGTTCCTCGCTGTAGGGGCCTAGTCGGAGGACATATGCGGGAGGCCGAACACCACCGTGCGGGGGCAGAACTGAACGCGAACCACGTCGCGCGCCTCGGTCTTAGCGGCAACGACGCGACAGAAGCGCCAGCTTTCGGGCGGCGGCTGGGCCGATCCATGGAGCAAAAGAAGCGCAGCAACGATGAAGCCCCACACATGCGAACGATAGCACGAAAGCAGGAGGCAAGGCCATGGAATTCACGGAGCTGACGGTCGAGAACCGGCGGGAGATGCTGCGGAACGAGATCCGCAACCTGGAATCGCAGCTCTACGGCCGGGAGCGGGACGTGCGCCACTGGCGGGCGTTCCTGGAGATGGACCTCGGCGAGGCGGCGGTGGTGGACAGCCGCATCCTCAACAACCAGAAGGACGAGGGCAAGCAGCAGCTCGCCGGGGCGCTCTTCGACTGCGCGAAGGCGGAACTCAAGCTGCGGCAGACGAAGGAAGAACTGGACTCGCTGGGAAAAGCCTGAGCCCTCGGCTGAGGGCAAAGCTGGCGACACGGAGGAGGTGATGGCGATGTTTCTCGTGCTCGGTTTCGAGGTGCCCGCGGAATGGGGGCTTGTGGGATTCGTCACGGCGGCGGCGGTGGGCGGCGTGCTCTGGGCGATGCGCTGGATGGCCAAGGCGCTCGAACGCGCGGAGTCGCAGGTGGACGAGGCCGAGCGGCGCAAAGACGAGAAGGACGACCAGTTCGTCGTCTACCTCAAGGAGACCGCCTCAGCGCAGGTGCAGGCGCTGACAGCGGTGGGGAACGTGCTGGCCCGCCAGGCGGAGTCCCAGCAACGGCACGATGACCGGGCGTTGGCCCGCCACGAGGCGATTATGGGGACGCTGGAGAAGATGAACATGGCCCTGACCACGGTGTGCCGGAACGGGCGGACGCCATGAGCGCCGCGTTCGAGGCGGGTTTCGGGGTGGGCAGCGGCATCGGGGTGTGCTTCGTGGCCTGCTTTCTCTTCTACCTGTTGGGCTTGAAAGAACGGTGGTGGCGATGAAGGGCGTCGACTACTCCTGGGCGCGCCCGGGCGGTGCTGCCATCAAGTCTGCGGGCTTCGACTTCGCGGTCCGATATGTCCCCTACCGGGGCGATGCCGGCAAGGGGCTGACGAAGGACGAACTGGCGGACCTGCATGCCAACGGCGTCGGGGTGGCGCTCGTGTTCGAGAGCACGGCGAATCGCGCGTTGGAGGGCAGACCCTCCGGCAGCGCCGATGCCATCGTTGTCATGGACGCCCTCTCCCGGCTGGGGTGGCCGGACAGGCCTCCGGTCTACTTCGCCGTGGATTTCGACGCGACGCCGGAGCAGCAGATGCCCATCGACGACTACTTGCGTGGGGCGGCGGATGTGCTCGGGCTCAGCCGCGTGGGCGTCTACGGCGGCTATTGGGTCGTGAAGCGGTGCTGGGAGAACGGGACGGCGAAATGGCTCTGGCAGACCTACGCGTGGTCCGGCGGCAACGTGCACCCCGAGGTGCATATCTACCAGTACCAGAACGGCCAGAAGCTGAACGGCGGCGACGTGGACTACAACGAGGCGCGCAAGAACGACTTCGGCCAGTGGCTGCCGCCCAGCGCGCCGATGCCAGCGCCTGACCCGCTGGTGGAGATGAACCGCTACCTCCAGATGCGGGGCGACCTCATGCGCCTGGCGTGGGCGGACGACGCGACGCTGCTGGCGGTACACCGCTATCTCGTGAAGGGCGGCAGCGTGCCGGACCGGGGCTAGATCCAGGTATCGGGCGTGGCGTACTCCGAGCCCGTGCCGTATTGTGAAGGTTCGCCTTGCGGTTCGCAAGAGATTTCGCTGCCGGGTGCCTATTGCATTACCGTTGCGCCTTCGCATAGGATTGCCCCGCTGCTCACCAGCGGTGTTCAGTGGCAATCAGGATGTGAGAGGGATGGCACCTATGACTGACGCGGTTGTCCATGCCCCAAAAGCGATTGGGGCCCGTTGCGGCCTTGCGCGGCGGGCACGAGCGGCGGGCATGAGTCCCCAAGAGTTTCTGGCGCCTTACATCGCGCGGCATTCGAGCCTGCGCGGCACGGCGGAGGAACTGGGCGTCACCCGGCGCACGGTCGAGCTGTGGCTGCGCAAGTACGGCATCACGGTGGTGCGGCGATGAGGGCGTATCACTTTCTGAAGGCGGACATGCGGTCGGGCGAAGGCCGCGAGGAGCCGTGGGCCGTGGGTGAGACGCGGACGATGAAGGGCAAGATCGTGCTCTGCAAGCGTGGCTACCACTACAGCCCGAGCCTGTGGGATGCGTTGCGGTACGCGCCTGGGCCGGTGGCCTGCCTCGTGGAGGTGGAGCCGGTCGCGGAGGACGCAACGAAGGGCGTGAGCGGCAGCCGGACGCTGCTGGCGGCGGTGAACATCGAACTCGAGCTGCGGCTGTTCGCGGCGGACTGCGCCGA
>CAYWNX010000007.1:0-22321 GCA_964459735.1 uncultured Dechloromonas sp.
CAAACGGCTCCGCCAGCCGGTCATTCACGCCATCGATCAGGTGATTTCACTGGTCGATAATTTGCCTGCACCGCTACCCGCGGTGAATGCCACTTACAGCAACGACCCCCGACTCCCGGCATTGTTCGTTTCCGCGGAACACATGCGGGAGGTGTTTGGCAAGGACGATGCCCTGAGCGAATTCCGTGAAAGCCACCCCGGGATCGGTGAGGGAGTCACCGCGCTGCTACTGGCTGAGCGCAAGGAAAAGAATACCCTCGGCGTCGCGCTCGAAGGCGACATGCTGCGTCGTGACGTGGCGCAGGTTACGGTCAGTTTCCGCAACCACCGGCTACTCGACCCCGGCAACAGTGAAGAAGAAGCCAGAAGACAGCTCAAGCGCCGCGCCTTTGATCATCTGATCAGCCTGGCGCTGTGGCGCATATCCGAAGCGAAAAGCGAGCGGGCCGAACTCAACCACCAGCACGAGTTGATGAAGGGCAAACTGGGTCTGCTGCGGCGGGGAGGCTGGAGCTTTGAAGGCAAGGACGGCGAATCGATCGATCCGGTCGCGTTACAAGGCGAACTCGACGCGATCGAAGCCCAACTGGCTGCAATCACTATCGACGACCGCACATTGAGCGGGCAGCTCGACATCGTCACCGACCTCCTTTCCGATGCAGAAAACCAGATCTGGGCCGAACCCGTCGATTTGCATCTGGACCGGATGAACGTCAAGCGCCCGGCCGAAAATCCGGACGCGCGACAAATCAGTTTCCAGGAACTGCACAACACTCGCGGCCAAAGCCTGGTCATGCTGCTCGTTTCAGTCAATCCCGCCGAGCTACCGCAACGTCAAAAGTTTTCCGCCAGTTCCGGCCAGATTCTTGCCGAGCTGGGTTCGACATTGGGGCGATGACTTCAGGCCTGGCGTTCAGCCCATACCCGACAAAGTGGGAAATCAGCCGTCGCGCCCATCCTGCAGCTTGCGATAAAGCGTCCGCAGGCTGACGCCGAGCTGGCTGGCCAGTTGCACCATATCGCTGCCCGGCCGGTTTTTTGCCCAGTCGAGATAGCGCTTCTCCAGTGTTGCCAGATCGACCACTTCGGCCAGCTGGAAATTGCTGTTGGCATTGGCTTGGCTGGCCGGGATGTCGTCGGCCATTTCGGTCAGGTTTTTCAGGTCGACCGTGGCACCATCGGCAAGCAGAGTGGCGCGCTCGATCAGGTTGCGCAATTCGCGAATATTGCCGCTGTAGCGCCGACCTGAGAGCCAGGCGAGTGCCGCTGGCGAGAATTGGCGCTTGGTCTTGCGGTCAACCCGTTCCAGCAGAGAAATTGCCAGCAGCGGAATGTCTTCAGGCCGTTCATGCAGGGCTGGGGTGTGAATCGGAAAAGTATTGATCCGGAAATAGAGGTCACGACGGAAAGTTTCAGCCTGCACCATGGCGCGCAGGTCGCGGTGTGTGGCGCAGATCAGCCGGAAATCGGCCGGTAGCCAATCCAGACCACCAACCCGGCGATAGGTGCCGGTTTCAATCAGGCGCAGCAACTTGACCTGCAGGGTGATCGGCAATTCACCGATTTCATCCAGGAACAGGGTGCCGCCACCGGCCGATTCGACCAGGCCCTGCTTGCGGTTTGTGGCGCCGGTAAAGGCGCCTTTTTCATAGCCGAACAGTTCACTTTCGAACAGGGTTTCGGTCATTCCGGCACAGTCGACCGCGACAAACGGGCCTTCCTCGCGCGCACTGGCTTCGTGAATGGCCTGGGCGACCAGTTCCTTGCCGGTGCCGGTTTCACCCAGCAGAAGTACGGCCGCATTGGAGTTGGCGACCCGCAATACCTTTTCCAGCATGCCGATAAACGCCGGCGAGCGCCCGACCAGCCCCTGCGCCGCCGGCCGGCTACTGGCCTGGCGGACAAGGCGCATGGTTTCGACGAAATAGACGATCTGCCCCTGATCGTCGCGAATCGGCGTCGTCTCGACATCGACATGCTCCTCGCCACGCGGTGTGTGGTGCAGGTGCAGGACACGCTGCGGCGTGCCGGCCTCCAGGCTCTGCTTGAGCGGACAGGATTCGCCCGCCTGGTCACAGGGCACGTCGAAATGGTGCGAAACCTCGTAGCACATGCGCCCGGCAATGGGCTGGCCGCCCGAAAATTCGCGCAGGTAGGCAGCATTGGCGGCCACGATGCGGTAATCCGCATTCATCACGATGCGCGGCTCGGGCAAACCATCGAGAAAGGAGAGCAGTTCACTGAGAAAATGCGCCGTCATGCCACCACCGTCGTATTTGCCAAAATTGGCTGTCAATACTGACACACGATAATATAAAGCACTAGTCAATATTGATTAAGCTATTGATTTTTATAGGCGAGAAGAGTTTTCCTCGGCAGGCACGCATCTTGATAATAGAAGCAGCGGAAACCGGCAAATAAACAACCACCTGCAGAGATCTCCTCCTTCCCCCCAAAGGGTGGCGCCTACCCGGAACCTTGTCTGACGGCATTTTTACTTTGTTCGCCCCGCAGGCTTGCTGGGTACCGCCAAGCAGCGTTGCGCGAGTCAAGGGTCGGTTTCCAACTTTTTAGCCAACCCAGGACCAGCCAGCCGACCGCATGAGTGATCACAAACCCACCGCCGAACAGGCCATCGCCCCCGCCCCGATCTCGTTTTACGAGAAACGCAAGAAGATCTACGCCAAAGGCGTACGCGGTCTTTTCGACAACTGGCGGATCGGCATGGTGTTTTTCACCCAGTTTCTGTTCTACGGCGGCCTCTGGCTGGAATGGAACGGCCGTCAAGCCATCCTGCTGCACATGGTCGAGCGCAAGTTCTATATTTTCGGCCTGGTTTTCTGGCCGCAGGATGTCATCTACCTGGCCGCCCTGCTCATCGTTTCGGCTTACGCGCTGTTTCTCGTCACCGCCATTGCCGGCCGCATGTTCTGCGGCTACGCCTGTCCGCAAACGGTTTATACCCAGCTTTTCATGTGGATCGAGAACTGGGTCGAGGGCGAGCGCAACGCCCGGATCAAACTCGACAAGGCACCGCTCGACGCCCGCAAGATTCGCATCAAGGGCAGCAAACATCTGCTCTGGCTGCTCCTTTCGCTATGGACCGGCTTCACGCTGGTCGGCTATTTCACGCCGGTGGAAGAGCTGATCAACAACGTCCGCACCTGGAATCTCGGCCCCTGGGAAGCCTTCTGGATTTTCTTCTACGGCGGCTTCACCTATCTGTTTGCCGGCTTCATGCGCGAACAGGTGTGCAAATACATGTGCCCGTACGCCCGCTTCCAGAGCGTGATGTTCGATCCGGACACGCTGATTGTCAGCTACGACCCGGCCCGTGGCGAAAACCGCGGCGCCCGCAAAAAAGGCGTCGATGCCAAGGCGGCAGGGCTCGGCGACTGTATCGACTGCAACCTCTGCGTTCAGGTCTGCCCGACCGGTATCGACATCCGCAACGGCCTGCAATACGAGTGCATCGGCTGCGCCGCCTGTATCGATGTCTGCGATCAGGTCATGGACAAGGTCGGCAGCCCGCGCGGTCTGATCCGCTACTCCACCGAAAACGCGCTGGCCAAGCATCTGACACGCCAGGAAATCGTCGCCCACATCGTTCGTCCGCGCATCCTGCTCTACACCGTCATCCTGGTCTTCATTACCGGGCTGTCGATCTGGTTCCTGGCCAACCGTATCCCGCTCAAGGTGGACATCATTCGCGACCGCTCGACGCTGGCCCGCGAGGCGGACGATGGCCGGATCGAGAACGTCTACACCCTGCAGATCATGAATACCGAAGAACAGGGACACCGCTACAAGGTGACGGTCGACGGCCTGCCCGATGCAGAAATCGTCGACACCAACGAGGTGGATGTGCCAGCCGCCACCTTGCAATCCTTCAACACCGTCGTTCGCGTGCAACCCGATGCCGGCAGGAAGGGTGCCAACCAGATCCATTTCGAGATCGTCGCGCTCGACAACACCGACATCAAAGTCCGCGAGAAAGCCTCCTTCCTCCTGCCCTGATGCCAGTCAGAGCAGACTCCGCTTGGGCGGGAGCTGGTCTCCCGCCTTTTTTTGCCCGGGGACGAATACGTTTTTCCCGCAACAGCGCGAATTTATTTCACTTGCATATAAAACCGGGGCATTCCCTTTGGTATAGTGAATCACGCTTTCATGGCGAAACCCCGAAATGCCGGCACCCTCCCCCATCGATACTGCACGTCGCGGACTCCTTCGCAGTCTGGGAGCGGGAGCCTTGCTCCCGCTGATTGGCGGTTGCGGGTCAGGCGAAGCGCTGACGGTAGCCGGCCATGTCTGGCCCGGCTATGAACTGATGTTTCTGGCACGGCGCGAAGGCTGGCTGCCGAAAGACCGGATCCGGCTGCTTGAAACCACCTCCGCCACCGAATCGATCTCTGCCCTGCACCGGGGATTGGCCCAGGCTGCGGCATTGACGCTGGATGAAGTGCTGCGCGTTCGGGCTGACGGCACGCCGCTCACCGTCGTTCTCGTCTTCGACGTCTCCGCCGGTGCCGACGTGGTGCTGGCCGGCCCGCGCGTGCAAACACTGGCTGACCTCAAGAGCAAGGTCATCGGCGCCGAAACATCGGCTCTTGGCGCCCTGGTCCTGGACCGCTTGCTGGACAAGGCAGGCCTGCGCAGCAGCGACGTCAAAATTTACCCGCTCAGTCCGCGCAGCCATCTGGAGGCTTGGCGCAGTGGTCAGTTGGATGCGCTGATCAGTTACGAACCGACGGTCAGCCATTTAGTTGCTGTCGGCGCCAGACGCCTGCTCGATAGCCGGCAGTTTCCCGACACCATTTTTGACGTGCTGGCGATTCGCCCCGAGGCGGCGCGCGACCATGCCGATGCGCTGAAAGCCCTGATTGCAGCTCACCTGCGCGGCATTCGGCAACTGCGGCAAAACCCGCAGGATGTCGCCTACCGGATTGCCGGGCATCTGGCCCTCTCCGGGGCGGAGGCCCTGCAAGCCTTCCGCGGCCTGCATCTACCCGGCCTGAGCCAGAACCGGAGCCTGCTCGCCGCCAACGGCCGCCTGCGTAATATCGCGCAAGAACTGTCGACGATCATGCTCAACGCCCGGCTGCTGAGCAAGGCAGACAATCTGGAAAACCTGACCAGCGATCTCTACCTGCCATATCAAGAAATACCCTGACCATGCGCCCCTGGCTCAAGCTCTGCCTGATTTTGCTCGTCACTCCCTCAACGGCCATGGCAAACGAAGTGCTGCGCCTCGGCTTCCTGGCTTTTCGCCCCGACGCCCTGCTCATCAGGCAGTGGCAACCATTGGCCAACTACCTGAGCCAGGCCGTCCCCGGTCACAAGGTGCAACTGCGGGTTCTCTCCAAGGCCGAAATGAACCAGGCCTTGCTCAACAACGAGCTCGATTTTGTACTGACCAACCCGAGCCATTTCATCCAGTTGCGCGAAAGCAGCAGCCTGACCGGCGTCCTGGCAACATTGAACCAGCTCGAAAATGGTTCGCCGGTCGCTGCCATGGGGGGCGTTATTGTTCGCCTGAAAGAGCGGGCTGATATTCATGAACTGGCCGACCTGCGCGGCAAGCGCATTGCCGCTCTGGGGCCCGACTCGCTCGGTGCTTATGTCGCGCAGGCCCATGAACTGAGCCGCCGGCAAATCGACCTCCACCAGCTCGACATCCGCTTTACCGGCCAGCCTCAGGAAAAAATCATCGATGCGCTGCTCAATGGCGAAGCGGAGGTTGGTTTCATCCGTACCGGCCTGCTCGAAAATCTGATCAAAGAGGGCAAACTGCCGGCTGACCGCCTGGCCGTCATCAACCCGCAGGCACTCCACAGCCTGCCATTTGTTTCGTCGACCCGCCTCTATCCGGAATGGCCATTCCTGGCGCTACCGCACGTTGACCAAAAAACAGCCCGGCAGATCACGGTCGCCCTGCTTGCCCTCAGCGCCGATCATCCGGCCGCCATCGCCGCCGGCATCAACGGCTTCAATATTCCCGCCGACTACTCGCCGGTCGAAGCGGCCATGCGCGAACTTCGCCTCGCCCCCTACGATGCACCGCCGCACTTTACCTGGCACGATGTCTGGCAGCGCTACCAGCAGCTTCTGCTGGCTAGTCTGCTGGCTGCGGGGGCCATCGCCTTCCTGGCCGTGCGGCTGAGTCTGAGCAATCGCAAACTGACCGTCGCCCGGCAGCAGGCCGAAACATCGGCCGCGAAGCTGGCCCAGGAACAGGGCATACTGAAAACACTGGTCCAGACCTTGCCCGACCTCGTCTGGCTGAAGGATCTGAATGGTGTTTATCTGGCCTGCAACCCGATCTTCGAGCATTTTTTCGGGGCGAGAGAAGAGCAGATCATCGGCAAGACCGACTACGATTTCGTCAATGCCGAACAGGCCGACTTTTTCCGCGCCAACGACCGGAAGGCAATTGAAGCAAAGCAGGCGACCGTGAATGAGGAGTGGGTCACCTTCGCCAATGGCGGCCGCTACATTTTGCTCGAAACCACCAAAATGCCGATGCGCTCATCCACTGGCGAGGTGATTGGTGTACTCGGTGTCGGCCACGACATCACCGAGCGCAAACGGACGCACGACGAACTCGAAGAACACCGTAACCACCTTGAAAAGCTGGTGCACGAACGCACCCGGCAGATGGAGGTCGCGCGCGACATTGCCGAAGCGGCCAACCGGGCAAAGAGCAGTTTCCTGGCCAACATGTCGCATGAAATTCGCACGCCACTCAATGCCATCACCGGGCTGGCCTACGTCATGAAACGCAATGCGCTCGATCCTGAACAGGCCCGGCGCCTGGACAAAATCGACCGGGCCGGCCACCACCTGCTCGGCGTGATCAACAATATTCTGGACATTTCGAAGATCGAGGCCGAGAAAGTCTCGCTGGAAGAAATCGAGTTTTCGGTTGGCGGCATTCTCGCCAATGTTGCCTCAATGCTGTCCGACCGCGCGCAGGCCAATGGCCTGAACATCCTTATCGCGCCCGATCTGCCGAGCCAGCGCTTGCGAGGCGATGTCACCCGCCTGCAGCAGGCCCTGCTCAACTACACAGCAAACGCCATCAAATTCACCGAACACGGCTCGGTGACTCTGGCCTGCCATCTCGTTGAAGAATCGATGCAGACCGCCCTGCTGCGCTTTGAGGTTAGCGATACCGGCATGGGCATTGCACCGGAAGAAATCACCCGGCTGTTCGAAGCGTTCGAACAGGCCGACAACTCGACCAACCGCAAATTCGGCGGCACCGGCCTGGGCCTCAACATCACCCGCAAACTGGCCCATCTGATGGGTGGCGAGGCAGGATGCGAGAGCACCCTGGGAATTGGCAGTACTTTCTGGTTTACCGCAGCACTCCAGAAAATCACCGGCGATCTGCCGCCGGCTCCCTTGGTCTTTGCCGTCAGCGAGACGCAGGTGCAGCGCCTGCGCGACCATGCCGACTGCCGTCTGCTTCTGGTCGAAGACGAACCGATCAACCGCGAGATTGCGATGGAACTGCTCGGTGAAGCCGGTTTTATTCTTGATACCGCAACCAACGGCCGCGAGGCGATTGAGGCGGTTGAACGCCATGCCTACAGCCTGATCCTGATGGATATGCAGATGCCGGTGATGGATGGTCTGGAAGCGACGCGGCAGATTCGCCGACTGCCGAACGGCCGCGATGCGCCGATTCTGGCAATGACCGCCAACACCTTTGACGACGACCGCAAACGCTGCAAAGAGGCCGGCATGAACGATTTTATTGCCAAGCCGGTGGAACCTGAACGCCTCTTCTCAATGCTGAACAAGTGGCTGTCGCCGCGGCTCTAAGACTGGCCCACCGGCGCCCGCCCGGCTGAAACTGCGCGCCAGAAAGTCGCAAACCACGGCCATCTGTTGGCCAATTTCACCATAGTCGTCATGGCTGCCGGGGATCAGCAGTAACTCGACCGCCGCACTATTGCGTGCCGCATAAATCTGTTCGGCCTCGCCGGCCGGGACCGTTTCATCTTCTTCGCCATGAACAACAAGCACCGGACAACGCACTTGGGTAATGGTGTTGCAGGGCGCAATGTCGTCGAAACGGTAGCCGATCACCCGTTGTACATAAGCCAGAATGTAAGCGCCCAACGGCCGGTAAGGAATGCGTTTGGCCGCCAGCCAGCGCCGCATCATCGCCGCGGGATGGGCAAAGGCGGCGAGACTGACGACGGCGCAAATCGACGGCTGGCGGGCGGCAGCAAGCAGCGCCGCAGCGGCCCCGACCGAATGACCGATGACGCCCAGTGCTTGCCGGTCGACTTCCGGCTGCAAAGCCAGCCAGCCCAAGGCGGCTTCGACGTCTTCGGCGAAGCGCGGCAGCGAAGCAAAACTGTCGCTCTCGCTGCGTCCGTGGCAGCGGGCATCGACCAGCAACAATCCATAGCCGGCAGCATGCAGAGGCGCGGCCAATGGCAGCATCATCCCGGCATTGCCGCCCCAGCCGTGCATGACGACCAGCACCGGCCCCGGCTGAAGCGTTGGTATAAACCAGCCGAACAACTGTTTGCCGTTGGCCGTCGGCACACGCACTTCGCGCCAGGGCAAACCGGCCGGTTCGGCACTTTCAATGACGCGTGCTGCGGTCAACCCGCGCCGAATGGCAAAATTCAGCCCGACAAAACCGCCCCCGAGCAGCACCAGCAACCACAGCCATTGCATGGCAAACGCCTAGGGATGCGGCTGGAAAATTACGCCGCTGGCGACGCGCCGGGCAGTTTTGACGGCCGTGATCAGCCAGAGAAAACAGAGCAAAATCCAGGCACCGACGCCAATCGCGAAAGCGCTGCCCCAACCGAGCAACTGGCTCAGGCGCAGGCTCTCGGCGACAAAGGCGCCGACTGGAAAGGTGAATCCCCACCACGACAGGGCAAACGGCAATTGACCGGCGGTGCGCGCGGCCAGCGTCAACAGGCTGGCCATCACCAGCCACCAGACACCGAAGCCCCAGAGCAGCAACATCAGCACCGTGGCTGCCTCGCGCGCTGCCGGGAACGGCAACTGGTCAAGCAGGTTCATCAGGCTGAGCGGAATGACGCCGACCGGTGCCAGATGTATCCACACCGTCGGCGTCAGAATGCCCTGGGCCGGCTTATGCAGGAATTTGCGGTGCAGGGTCAGCCCGAGCAAACCGAGGTACATCATGCTGCCGGCACCAAGACCGATGGCGTTGATGGTGAGTGCCCACTCGCGCAGTGCGCCGTCCATATGTTGCAGTAATGGCCCGCCAGCCAGCGGCATGACGACCAGACCGACCGCCGGGATGAAATTGGCCGGCGTTACGTGGTCGACCGCGACATGCTCGCCACGAAACATCAAAAACAGCACGGCAAAACTGAAGACGAAGTGCAGGCCGACCCCCAGCCACCAGAGCGCCAGCGCCACCCCGCTATAGGGCGTGAAAACCAGCCATTGGGCTGCCAGCACCAGCAAGGCAATCGAAAAAGTCGGGTAGAAATTGGCCTGAACCGGATGCATCATCGTCTGCATGGCCGCCGTCCGAAAACGCAACCATCGGGTCAACCAGGGCCAGGCGAGCAACAGAAAAAACCCGCTGTTGAACCAATGCAGCAACTCCGCCGGCAACGCCAGAACCGGCCAGTGCTGGCCGAGGCTGTGTGTCGTCAGCGCCAGCACGCCGCTGCCCATCACCGCGGCAAACCAGCCGGGGGCAAAGCTTCGGGAGATTTCCGAAAATGAGGGATAAGACATGGTTGAGTCCTGTTCAAGCGGGAAATAAGCCATCTCTAATCTTACCTGCTGACTGAAAAGCCGAGCCGCAAATGTGATTTCTCATCCCTGCCATGCAGGACGGTTACGAAAGCAGCATGAATGCATCCATTTCAAAACCGCTTGCCCAAGCCAATCCGCTCGCCACACCTCGGCTATGGAAACCGGAATCGCGACCAAAGTCCAGGTGGATTTCCCGTAAAACCGGCAGGTCGATGTGCTTTAATGAGCTCATCCGCCGAAGAGCGTTGAGTCGAGGAAACAAGACCCGAATGACCCAGAAGCAGAATATTCTGCTTGCCTTCATTTTGCCGGTAATCGCCGCGCTGGTTGCCGTCTGGCTATTTGTCGACCGCCTGCACCAGCAGCTTTCGGTCGATCGCTGGTCCAGCGAGCATCGGGCGCTGGTTCGCGCCATCGCCCACAGCATGCAGGAACAGATCGACGATGCCATCAATCTGCTTGCCTACACCAGCCGTCTGCCTGAATTTTCTTCACTTTCTGCCGTTGACCGCAGCACCCCGGCACTTAACGGCATTCCGCCCGATCTTGAGCCGGCCAAGCGGCAGGCGCTCGATGCCCTGCTGGCCAGCGGCGACAAACTTGGCGTAGTGTTCATGCTGCTGCCGAACGGCGACCACTATCTGTCGCATCCGTATTCGGTTCAGCAGTCACTGAAAAAATACAACCTGGCCGACCGACCCTATTTCCAGGAAGCGACACGGCGCAAAAAAACCGCCGTTTCGGACAGCGTTCGGGGTGCCGACGGCATGCCGGCCATTGTCATCGACACGCCACTCCTCAACGCCACTGGTGACATCTACGCCCACCTGGGCGGCGTGGTTTACCTGAAACATTTGTCCCGCCTCCTTTCCCCGAGCAATATCGCCCCCTTCGATTACGGCCTGCTGGCCGATCGTCAAGGCAGGCTGATCGGCCACAGCGACGCCAGCCTGATCGGCGGCCCCCGTGAGTTACAGCAGGCCGAACACCCGCTGCTCGGCAAACTGAACGGCAGCCAGCAAGAGATTGCCTTCCGGCAATGGCAGGACGGGCAGGGCGTTGCCTGGCTGAGTTTTGTCTACCGGCTGGAATCCGGCTGGCAGCTCGTGCTTTCGCGCCGGGTCGACTCGGTGCTGGCCGAAATCACCCCGACCACACGGCAGACCACGCTGCTGGTCGGACTCATCCTGCTCATCACCAGCGGCATCGGTCTGGCGCTCGCCATGCGCTTTGCCCAGCGCTGGGAGCGGGCCGACCATCAAGTGCGCCAGGCGCACAACCAGCTCGAATTGCGCGTTGCCCAACGGACCGAGGAACTCTCGGCAAGCCAGGCCCAACTGCAGAAATCGCACGATTTCTACCTGACCGTTCTCGAGCGCTTTCCCGCCATGATCTGGCGTGCCGGACCAGATACCCAATGCAACTATTTCAACGCCACCTGGCTGGCTTTCACCGGCCGCCGGCTGAATCAGGAGATGGGCGACGGCTGGACCAGCGGCGTGCACACCGATGATCTTGAGCGCTGCGTCGCAACTTATCGCGAGCATTTCAAGGCGCGCCTGCCCTTTACCATGGAATATCGCCTGCGCCGGCACGATGGGGAATACCGCTGGATTCTCGACATGGGACGACCATTCGCCAACCTGGCAGGCGAGTTTGCCGGCTATCTCGGCGTTTGCCTCGATGTCACCGAACGCCATGAGGCGGCCGAGCAGCTTGGCCTGATCGCCAGTGTTTTCTCGCATGCGCGCGAAGGCATCACCATCACCGACCCGCAAGGCATCATCGTCGACGTCAATCAGGCCTTCTCCGAAATCACCGGCTACCAACGTGGCGAAGTGATCGGACGCAACCCGTCACTGCTCAAATCCGAACATCAAAGCCCGGAGTTTTACCGCGCCATGTGGGCCGAACTGGCGCGCAACGGCCACTGGCACGGCGAGATATGGAACCGCAAAAAGTCAGGCGAGCTCTTCGCCGAACTGCTGACCATTTCGGCCGTGCGTAGCGAGTCGGGTGAAATTCGCCACTACGTCGGCATTTTTGCCGATATCACCGTACAAAAGGAGCATGAGCGCCACCTGGAAAAACTGGCGCATTTCGACCCGTTGACCGAACTACCCAACCGCACCCTGCTCAACGACCGGCTTAATATGTCGATTGCGCTGGCGACGCGCAAAAAGACCATGCTCGCCGTCTGCCTGCTCGACCTCGATGGCTTCAAGGCGGTCAACGACCGTTACGGTCATGCGGCAGGAGACCAGTTGCTGATTGAATTTTCACGCCGCGCCCTGGCCATCATGCGCGATACCGACACCCTTTCCCGCCTTGGCGGCGACGAGTTCGTTTTACTGCTCAATGACCTCGACAATCTCGAACAAGGGCTGGAGGTCATCCGCCGCGTGCTCGACGCCGCGCGCTGCAGTTACGACATCGGCGGCGACCCAGTCTGCGTCTCGGCCAGCGTCGGCATCACCATTTTTCCCGACGATGGCGTCGCCCCCGATCTGTTGCTGCGCCATGCCGACCAGGCCATGTACGTCGCCAAGCAAACCGGGCGCAATCGCTACTTCCTTTTCGACCCGATGACGGATGAAGCAGCCCGTATCGAACTGGCCGATTTGCAACGTCTGGAGAAAGCACTGGCAGCCGGCGAGTTCGAAATGCATTACCAGCCCAAGGTCGACATGCGACGCGGCGTGGTCACCGGGGCCGAAGCACTGATCCGCTGGCGTCACCCGGAACGCGGCCTGATCCTGCCCGGCGAATTCCTGCCGATCACGGAAAACAATGACTTCGCCATCACCCTCGGCGAATGGGTCATCCGCACGGCACTGCGGCAGACGGACGCATGGCACCAGCAAGGCTTGCCGCTGCAGATCAGCATCAACATCGCCGCCCGCCATATTTCCCTGCCGGATTTCGCCACGCGTCTGACAACCTTGCTTAGCGCCTATCCTGCCCTGCCCCACGGCAGCATCGAACTGGAGATTCTCGAAACCGCGGCGCTATCCGATACCGGACACGTTTCACAGGTAATCGAGTCGTGTCGCGAACTCGGCATCAGCTTTGCCCTCGACGACTTCGGCACCGGTTATTCGTCGCTGCTTTACCTCAAGCACCTGCCCGCCGAAACCCTGAAAATCGACTGTTCCTTTATCCGCGACATGCAGGAGGATGCCGAGAATCTCGCCATCGTCAAAGGCGTGATCGGTCTGGCCCAGGCCTTCAACCGCTCAGTGATTGCCGAAGGGGTGGAAAGTGTCGCGCATGGCGACACCCTGCTCGCGCTCGGCTGTACGCACGCCCAGGGCTACGCCATTGGCCAGCCGATGCCGCCGACCGAATTCCAGCACTGGCTGAGCCACTGGCAGGCACCGCCGAGCTGGCGGGCCGAGCACCAAAACTAGCGCGTGCCGGAATCCATCGGCTCAGTTGCCCTCAGTTGCCCTCAGTTGCCGGTGCCGCAACCAGCTCCACCGACTCACCACCGATCGTCACGCGCTGACCCGGCCGCAATTTTGCCCTTTTTCGCGTATCGACCGCAGCATCGACCCGCACCCGTCCCTCGGCAATCGCTGCATGCGCCGCCCCACCGGATTCGCACAGGCCGGTCGCCTTGAGCAGTTGATCAAGCTGAATATATTCGCCGCGGACGGCAAAAGTGGTGGTCATAGCATCTCTTCCATAAAAACGGATAACCCCGGCATGGCCCATGGGCGCCGAGGACGATTATTTGTTCGATATCGCCGCCCAAGTTGGACCGGCGATGAAATTTCGCGATGAATCAACGGGTTAAACAAGTCAATTCCAGCATTGTAAAACGTTCTGTCGATCGCCAGTCCAACCGGCAGGCGTTATGACAGCAATCTGGGCGGGCCAGGGGCATCGGCCCGGAGGAAGACGGCCGGGGAATCTCGCCAATCGGGTAAAATTTTCGCCAACATGAAGTGCCCGCATCATTCAAAGGAGATGTCGTGATGAAACTGCTAGCCACCGTCGCCGCGCTGTGCCTGCTTGCCGCCAACAGCGCCGCACAGGCCGCCGACCCCAATCTGGGCCGCAATCTGGCCGCCACTTGCGCCAATTGTCATGGCACCAACGGCAAGGCAATCCAGGGCGCCGGAATTGATGCGCTGGCGGGTATGGAAAAAGCCATAACCCGGCAAAAACTGGCTGATTACAAAAGCGGCGCCAAGCCCGCCACGATCATGCACCAGATCGCCAAGGGCTATACCGACGAGCAGCTTGATCTGATCGCGGCCTACTTCGCCGCGCAAAAATAGGGACAAAAACATGATGCTGATGAAAAGACGCGACTTTATGAAAGTCGGCGCGGCAGCCGGTGCGATGGCTGCCCTTTACGGCTGTGCCGGCGGCGCCAAGGCCAGCGGCCATGTCGTCGTGGTCGGCGGTGGCTATGGCGGCGCGACGGTGGCCAAATACCTGCGCCTGTGGAGTGCCGGCGGCGTGCAGGTGACGCTGATCGAACGCAACCCGAGCTTCATCTCCTGCCCGATTTCAAACCTGGTCATTGGCGGCACCAAGACCATGGAAGACATCACGCTCAGCTATGACGGGCTGAAAAACACATGGGGCGTGCGCGTCATTCAGGATGAGGTGCTGGCGGTCGACGCTGAAAAACGCTCAATTTCGCTGGCCCAGGGCGGCAGCATGACTTACGACCGTCTGGTGCTGTCACCGGGCGTCGATTTCATGTTCGACCAGATTCCCGGCCTGAACAACGCCGAGCCCCAATCCAGAATCCTGCACGCCTGGAAGGCCGGCGCCCAGACCGTCGCCCTGCGTCAGCAACTGGAAGGCATGAAGGATGGCGGCACCTACGCCATCACCATCCCCAGGGCGCCCTACCGCTGCCCGCCCGGACCCTACGAGCGGGCCTGTCTGGTCGCCGATTACTTCAAGAAAAACAAGCCGAAATCCAAGGTCGTCATTCTCGATGCCAACGAAGAGGTAACTTCGAAGAAAGGCCTGTTCACCAAGGCCTGGGCCGATCTCTTCAAGGGCATTATCGAATACCGCAACAACAGCGAAGTGAAAGATGTCCACGTCGCCAGCAATACCGCCATTCTCGAATTCGACAAATTCAAGGCTGATGTGCTGAATGTCATCCCGCCGCATCGCGCCGGGGACATCGCCGCCAAATCCGGCCTCAAGTTGATCAACAATCGCTGGGTAGACATCAACTGGCTGTCCATGAAATCAACCAACACGCCGAACGTCCACGTTCTCGGTGACGCCATTTTCCCGGCCCCGGCCATGCCGAAATCCGGCCACATGGCCAACCAGCATGGCAAGCTCGCCGCCGCCGCAATTCTCAACCAGTTGGCCGGCGAGGCACCCAGCCCGGCACCGGTGGTGATGAACACCTGCTACAGCTTCGTCGATGCCAGCAACGTCATCCACGTTGCGTCCGTGCACCAGTACGACGCGGTGACCAAAACCGTGCAGCCAGTCAAAGGCGCCGGCGGCGTCTCAGCCGCGCGCAACGAACTCGAAGGCAAGGTCGCCATCGCCTGGGCTAAAAATATCTGGGCCGATATGCTGACTTGAGACAGGCTGACCTGAGTTTCCTCAGCCACCAAAACCAAAGGCCGCAAAAAGCGGCCTTTTTCGTGTCGACCGCAGCAATCACTCCAGCGTGGCGATGTATTCCGCGACGGCGTTTCTTTCCAGCTCACTCAGTTTCGAGGCCACGGTGTGCATCACCGCATTGTCGTTGTTACGCTCGCGGCTATTGAACTGCTTCAGCTGATCTTCGATATAGCGCGGATGCTGTCCCGCCAGGCGCGGCAACTGAGGCGTGCCGTGGCCCTGGGCACCATGGCAAGTCATGCAGGCAGGGACACCGGAAAACTGATTGCCACGATTGAAAATATATTTACCAACGGCCAGCAATTCGGCATCACGACCGGCTCTGGCCGTCGTTTTCTTTTTTTCGAAAAAAGCGCCGAGCGCCTGCATTTCTTCCGGCGTCAACTCCTCGACCTGCGGCTTCATTGTCTCGCTCTTGCGCTTGCCGCTTTTGAAATCACCAAGTTGTTTGACAATATATTCGGAATGCTGCCCGGCCAGACGCGGGTAAATCGGGCTGGCCGACTGACCTTCCGGGCCATGGCAAAGCGAGCAACGCCCCGCGACAATCTCTCCCGCCCGCGCCAGATCAAGTTTGGGCTCCGCCGCCAGCACAGGCAAGGCAACAACAACCGTAAGGGCCACCCCCAACAGATACCGCTTGAACCCATTCATTTATTCAGCCCCCAGAAATAAAAATCGAAATTTGCTTGCGCGGCACCGTCAAGCCTTGCCAGTGCTACCAAAACCACCCTCGCCACGCTTGCTGACGTCGAACTCGTCAACAATATTGAAACCGACCTGCAAGACCGGCACCACAATCAATTGCGCAATACGATCAAGCGGGTTCAGTGTGAAGCCGTCCTGACCGCGATTCCACATCGATACCATCAATTCACCTTGGTAATCCGAGTCGATCAGGCCGACCAGATTACCCAGCACGATGCCATGCTTGTGGCCCAGCCCCGAACGCGGCAGGATCATCGCCGCCAACCCCGGATCGGCCAGATGAATCGCCATACCCGTCGGCACCAATACGGTCTGCCCCGGCGCCAGATGCAACGGCGCTTCGATACAGGCGCGCAAATCGAGCCCGGCCGAACCGGGCGTCGCATAGTGTGGCGGACTGTCACGCAGGCGGTTGTCGAGAATCTTGACGTCAATACGGTGCATCAGTTTTTTCCTGTCAAAGTTGCAATATGTTCGATCAATTGGCGAGCCAGCACCGACTTCGGCGCCGGGTTCAATGGATGCACGCCGGCATCGTCGAACAACACCAACCGGTTGTCGTCACCGCCAAAGCCATCCTGAATCAGGTTGCCGGCGATCAGCGGAATGTTTTTCTTGCGCCGCTTGGCTTGGGCATAGGCTTCGAGATTCTGGCTTTCAGCCGCAAAGCCGACACAGAACGGGCCGCCCTTGAGCGCCGCGACCTCGGCCAGAATGTCCGGATTTTCGATCAGCTCAATCGGCGGAATGCCGCCCGTATCCTTCTTGAGCTTGTGCTCGGCCGCATTGGCAACGCGGTAATCGGCGACGGCGGCAACGCCGATGAAAATATCCGCCTCTGCTGCCCGCGCCAATACTGCTGCATGCATCTCAAGGGCACTGCGCACATTGATACGGTCGACGCCCAGCGGGGCCGCAAAACCGACCGGGCCGGAAACCAGCGTCACCTGCGCCCCCGCCTGCCGGGCGGCACGCGCCACGGCATAGCCCATCCGTCCGGAAGAAAGATTGGTTATGCCGCGCACCGGGTCGATCGCTTCGAAGGTCGGCCCGGCGGTAATCAACACATGCTTGCCAGCCAGCACCTTGGGCGTGAAAAAGGCAATCACCGCATCGAGAATTTCCGCCGGCTCCAGCATGCGACCGGCCCCGACCTCACCGCAGGCCTGCTCGCCACTGGCCGGGCCAAGTATCTGTACGCCATCGGCCAGCAACTGGGCGACATTGCGCTGGGTGGCGGGGTTTTCCCACATCTGGCGGTTCATCGCCGGGGCAATCAACAACGGGCAGTCACGGGCCAGAACCATGGTCGTCAACAGGTCATCGGCCAAACCCTGCGCCGTGCGTGCCATGAAATCAGCCGAGGCGGGCGCCACAAGAATGAGGTCGGCCTGGCGCGACAGGTCGATATGCGCCATCGCATTCGCCATCCGCGCATCCCACTGGTCGGTGAACACCGGCTTGCCGGAGAGCGCCTGAAAGGTGGTTGTAGTGACAAAATGCGTCGCCCCTTCGGTCATCGCCACCTGCACCTCAGCCCCCTGCTTGCCGAGTAGCCGAACCAGTTCGGCCGCCTTGTAAGCTGCAATGCCGCCGGTTACGCCAAGAACGATGCGCTTTCCCAATAATTCCATTGTCTTGCCATTAGAATGAGAGCCCAAACATTCTACTGGAATTCAGATGTCGATCACCGACTGGCCCGAGGGCGAACGACCGCGTGAGCGCCTGCTGGCGCACGGCCCGGCGGTGCTTTCCGACGCTGAATTACTGGCCATTTATTTGCGGGTTGGCGTCCGCGGCAAAAGCGCGGTCGATCTCGGACGCGATCTGCTGCAACGCTTCGATGGTCGCCTGAGCCGGCTCGCCGAAGCCTCGCTGGAAGAACTGGCCAGCGTTTCAGGCATCGGCATGGCCAAAGCCGCCCAGTTGAAAGCCAGTTTCGAACTGGCCCGCCGGGCGCTGGCGCAGGAAATGAGCGCCCGCGACACCTTTTCTTCACCCGGCCAAGTGCGTGACTGGCTGCGCCTGAAGCTGGCAAGCCGCCAGAACGAAATCTTCATGGCGCTCTGGCTCGACGCCCAGAATCGGCTGCTGAAAGCCGAGGAATTATTCTCCGGCACGCTGACGCAAACCTCAGTTTATCCCCGTGAAGTGGTCAAAAGTGCGCTTGGTCATAATGCCGCTGCCGTTATCCTCGCCCACAATCATCCCTCCGGCATTGCCGAGCCTTCGCATGCCGACGAATTACTGACCAAAGCCCTGAAAGACGCACTGGCCATAGTTGACGTCAAGGTGCTCGACCACTTCATCGTTGCCGGAAACACCCCGCCGCTTTCCTTTGCCGAACGCGGATTGCTATAAAAATCGCGAAACCGCTTGAAAGAATCAGGGTGATTTGGTTATACTTGCGGGCTCTCTTCTAGCGAATTCTGGAGCACCATCATGGCGCGAGTCTGCCAAGTAACGGGTAAAGGCCCGATGGTTGGGAACAAAGTTTCCCACGCCAACAATAGAACGAAGCGTCGCTTCCTGCCGAATCTGCAGTATCGCCGCTTCTGGGTCGAAAGTGAAAACCGCTTCGTCCGTCTGCGCGTTTCTAACGCAGGCCTGCGTGTTATCGACAAGAACGGCATCGATGCCATCCTGGTCGATCTGCGCGCCCGTGGCGAAGTCTGATAAGGAAGGATAAAGAAAATGGCTAAAGGCGGTCGCGAAAAAATCAAGCTGGAATCCACAGCTGGTACCGGACACTTCTACACCACCTCCAAGAACAAGCGCACGACGCCTGCCAAACTGGAGATGATGAAGTATGACCCGAAGGCCCGTAAGCACGTTGCTTACAAGGAAGTGAAGCTGAAGTAATTCAGTTTTCTCCAGCTTTCGACAAACCCGCCCTTCGGCGGGTTTTGGTTTTGTGGCATCGGTTTTTGCAAAGCCGATGCGCTCAATCCTTGCGAACAAGAAAGACCACGGCGTAACCGACAATGCCGGCGAAGACCAGCAAGGACCAATTGGCCATCGACAGGCCGCGAAAAACCCATTCCCGGCTGGTACAGAAGCCGGTGGCCAGAAACATCGATGGCCATTGCATGCCCAGCCAATCGACGAGTCGTTCAATAACATTCGGTTCGGCATAACCGCACTCCGTCGCCAGCTCAGGAAAAGCCTGCATCCAGGTCTGGTAGCCTGCGACACCGACGCCAAGCAAGGCGAGCAGACCAATCAAGCCAGCCCAGGCCAGCCGAACCACCGGCCAAAGAAAGCCAAGCAGCGCCAGCCCGCCGATGGCCAGATAGAGCAGGCGCTGGAAAATACAGAAAGGACAAGGCGCCAGCCGAAGCATGGTTTGCAACTCCATGCCGATGGCGACCAGGCCAAAACAGCCGAGCGACAAAGTGGCAAACCAGGCCCGAACAGGCACTTTTGAGTGAATCATGGGGATGCTTCCGTAGGGTGTTTTCAGACAGAGCCGGATTTTAAGGCATGCCGGGACAGGCAGGATGAAAACTGGCACCGAAGGGCTGTCAACCGCAGCAAAGTGGACCACCGGCCAACGCACCGTTAATATGGGCAATATGAATACACGTATCCTGCTTGTCGAAGACGACGAAAGACTGGCCGAACTGACGGCCGAATATCTCACCAAGAACGATCTGCAAGTCAGCATCGAGCCACGCGGCGATACCGCCGAGGCGCGCATTCTGGCGGAGCAGCCTGACCTGGTGATTCTCGATGTCATGCTGCCGGGCAAGGATGGTTTTGAGGTCTGTCGCGCCGTCCGCCCCCACTACCGTGGCGTCATCCTGATGCTGACTGCCCGTGACGAGGATTTCGACCAGATTCTCGGTCTCGAAATGGGTGCCGACGATTACATTGCCAAGCCCGTGCAACCGCGCGTGCTACTCGCCCGCATCAAGGCACTGCTGCGTCGCCTGCCAACGCCCAGTGATGGCCAGGGCAATGAAGCCGAGGCCATGGTGTTCGGCCAGTTCAAGATCAGCCAGTCAACCCGCACCGCTTCGCTGGGCGGTATAGCGATTGACCTGACCACCGCCGAGTTCGACCTGCTCTGGCTCCTCGCCTCGCATGCCGGCAACGTGTTATCGCGCGATGATCTGCTGCAGGAGTTGCGCGGCATTGGCTTTGACGGGCTAGATCGGTCGATCGACGCCCGCATTTCCCGCCTGCGCAAAAAACTGAATGACGATCCGGAAAATCCGACCCGGATCAAGACCGTGCGCGGCAAGGGCTACCTCTTCAGCAAGCATGACTGGAACTGAACCCCAAACCGGGGAAAGCACCGAGAAAGAGCGCAACCAGGGCCTCGCCCGCTCGCTCTTCCGGGTTTCCCTGCCCCGTTGGCGGGGCGGGCGCTACAGCCTTTCCAAGCTGTTTTTCAATTTCTACCTGCTGGCGATGGGCTCCTTCGTCGCCATCGCCTTTACCGCCGACTTTGTCATCTCAACTGCCCAGCGCGGCATCACCGACGACTATGCACGCCGCTTCATGCGCGGCACCATTACGCTGATTGAGGATGAACTGTTCCGCCATCCACGCAGTTCCTGGCAAAAAAAAGTCCGGGAAATTGACGAAAAGTTTTCCTACCGCCTCGGCATTGTCGAACGCATCACGCTCGACCGTACGCTGACAGCCGTTCAGGTCGACAAACTGGATTCCGGCGATATTGCCATCGACCACGACGGCGACATCATGTACCACCGCCTCGGCACCAGCAGTAAAGTGTTGGTCGTCGGCCCGCTCGCCTCCAGTCGCAATCCGGAACTGAAAGACCGGTTACCCTTGGAATTGCGCCTGCGCTTGCTAACCTGGAGCTTGACCGGCCTGATTTTCGGCATCGCCCTCTGGTTCTGGGTACGCCCGGTCTGGCGTGACCTCGAAGCCCTGCGCCAGACCGCCCGCGACCTCGGCGACGGCGATTTCGAAGCACGTTCGCCACCGGCCCGCAGCCAACTCTTCGCCTCGCTCTCCGACACCATGAACAGCATGGCCGAGCGCATCCAGCAACTACTGGCCACCCACCGCGAACTGGCCTGCGGCATCTCCCACGAATTGCGCACGCCGATCGCCCGCATGCGCTTCGCCCTCGAAATGCTCTCGGAAACGGAACAGCGCGACGAACGCGAACGCCTGTGGGCAATGATGGAAGACGACCTCGACGAACTCGACCATCTGATCGATACCAGCCTGACCTACGCCCGTTTCGAACGCGAAACACCAGAACCGCATTTTTCCAGTGTCCGCTTTGCCGAATGGCTGGCTGACGAGGTGGATTCGGTGCGCCTGCTCGGCCGCCAACTGGACGTTGCGGTCAACACGGAAAAACTGCCGGAAAGCCTCAACATCGATCTCGATCGCAAGGCCATGCCTTACGCCCTGCGCAACCTGCTGCGCAATGCCTTCAAATACGCCAGCAAAAGAATTCTGGTCAGTGCCGAAATTATTGATGAACGCATCCTGATCCACGTTGACGACGATGGCATCGGCATCCCGCCGGAAGAGCGCGAACATATATTTTCCGCCTTTACCCGCCTCGACCGCTCGCGCGACCGAGCCACAGGCGGTTATGGTCTCGGCCTGGCCATTGCCCGCCGCGTCCTCGAATTACATGGCGGCACCGCCACAGCAGCAGCCTCGCCCCTCGGCGGCGCCCGGTTCACACTGGCCTGGCAGGCACACCAGTAATTTTCCAAGCCGCCGTTACACGGCGTCACACAAGATCAATACTTGTTACGACGCTGCGACGCTTGCGCAACAGACGGCCAGCCAGCCATTCCTTAAACTTCGGGGCATAGAAGTTGAACAACCCCAAAAAGAGAACAGCAAAAAAATGATCGAAATAAATATCAATGAATTTCTGAAAGCAGCCCACAAATATCTGTTTGGCCTGACGCCGGCACGCCAGCCTGCGCTGATTGCAGCACAAGTTCGTCGGGTGCGCTAATGGCCTTTGCCGACAATCTACCGATCAGTGAAAGCGTTGGCGTATTTGTCGGTGTCGCAGGTTTTGACTGGCTGGCGGATGGTCAAGCCGAACCCTTGAAAGCAGCCCTTGCCGCCATCGCCGCTGGCGCAATCATCCTGGCGACGCGTCGCTGGTTAAGGAATCGCCGCAAGGACTGAACAACCGATTTACCCTCCTCTCGAAATCCCCCCCTTTCGAGAACTCCCTGTTACCCCGCCCTTGTGGCGGGGTTTTTTTTGTCGCCTC
>CAYWNX010000008.1:0-7826 GCA_964459735.1 uncultured Dechloromonas sp.
TGGCCTCGCCGTAGACCGGGTGCGGCCGCCGGGCATAGGGAAGCTCGTAGACGCCATCAAACTCTTCAGTCGTCAGCGGAATCGGTGGCGGATTGAGCCAGACATCGCGCTCGCCATGCCCCTGAATCAGGGTGCGGGCATTGCCCGGGTTGGATTCAAGGTGGAAGGTGCGCGACGCATGTGCATAAAGCACCGGGTCTTCCTTGACCTGTTCGTAGGCCGGCAGGCGAACTGCAACGTGAGCCCGTGCCTTGCGCAGCTTGGCGGTCCGCTCGGCACGCGAAACGATGCGCACGACGTGTTCGCCGGCTTTGGGTTCTGGGGTTGCTGCGCTGCCGGTACCGGCGGAGGTGTCGGCGTAGGGATCTGGATGCTGAATGAGCGGGCCCGGGGTATCGACCTCGGTGGAATCCATGACCGACCATTCATCAGAAGGCAGCCAGCCCCGGGGAACCATGAAGGCGGTGCCGCGCAGGTTGCGAATTTCGCTGATTTTTTCGCCCTTGGCCAACCGGTGGGCCAGTTCGACCACGGCCCGTTCGGCATTGCCAAAAAGCAGCATATCGGCTTTTGAGTCAGGCAGCACAGAACGGCGCACTTTGTCCGACCAGTAATCGTAGTGGGCAATCCGGCGCAGGCTGGACTCGATGGAACCGATAATCACATTGCTGCCGGGAAATGCTTCGCGGCAGCGCTGGGCGTAAACCGTGACGGCACGATCCGGGCGCTTATTGGGTTCGGCATTCGCGGTGTAGGCATCGTCGGAACGTGCCTTGCGGTCCGAGGTGTAGCGATTCACCATCGAATCCATATTGCCGGCGGTGACGCCGAAAAACAGGTTCGGTTTCCCCAGGCGCTTGAAGTCGGTTGCGGAGTTCCAATCGGGCTGACAGAGGATGCCGACGCGAAAGCCCTGGGCTTCAAGTAGACGGCCAACCAAGGCCATGCCGAAACTGGGGTGATCAATATAGGCGTCGCCAGTGACGAGGATTATGTCGCAGGAATCCCAGCCCAAAGTCTCCATTTCCTCACGGGACATGGGCAGAAAGGGGGCGGGGCCAAAACGATGAGCCCAGAATTTTCGGTAGCCGAAGAGCGGTGGTGGTGCTTGAGTAATTGAATTCATACGTTATTTTACCTGAGCAAATCGGTCGACAATAGGTCGACTTCACTTTCAGGCAGCGTCGGATGTTGAGGATTTCCCTAAGAGCGGAAAAGCAAAACAGTTGCTAACGTAGCGTCATTCTAAAATTCATAAGGAAGAACGGTCATGTACAAGAACATTCTGGTTGCCATCGACGACAGCGAAACTTCCCGTTCTGCGCTGCGCGAAGCCCTGCATATCGCCAAGTGCAGCAATGCCAAGCTCTACATCACCCACGTTGCCGATGAAACCCTGATGAGCATGCACGGCCGCACTTTCTCGACCTCGCTGAATATCGACCACGCCATCACTGCAATTGCCGATGCCGGCCGTGCCTTGCTGGCAGAGGCAATGAAATCGGCTGAAGGAGTCGACGCTGAATCCCTGCTCCTGGAAGCACGCAATCGCCGTATTTCGGAAACACTGGCCGACAAGGCCAAGGAACTTGAAGTCGACCTGATTATCATCGGCCGTCACGGTCAGCGCGGACTGGCAACGCTGATTCTCGGCTCGGTCGCCGAACAACTCGCCAAAATCGCCACCGCCTCCGTACTACTGGTCAGGAAACACTAATGATGCATCTGGCAGCGCTCGACACCAACAAGGACGAACCTCTCCGCGACGACATCCGCCTCCTCGGCCGCATCCTCGGCGATACGGTACGCGAGCAGGAAGGTGATGCAATTTTTGACATTGTCGAGCGTGTCCGCCAGACCGCAGTGCGCTTTGCCCGTAACGGCGACCCCGAATTGGGCAAAACCACTCGCGCCGAACTTGCCGCCCTACTCGACCCACTGTCACGCGACACGACGCAAGCCGTGGTTCGCGCCTTCAGCTATTTCCTGCAACTGGCCAATATTGCCGAGGATGAACACCATATCCGCCGGCGCCGTGCCCACGACCTGGCCGGTTCACCGCCACGCGAAGGCAGCCTGGTACATGCGCTCGACCAACTGGACGAGAGCAAGGTCGCGCCAGAGGCCGTTGCCGACTTCTTCGCCAATGCCGTTGTCGCCCCGGTGCTCACGGCCCACCCGACCGAGGTGCAACGCCAGAGCCTGATCCGTAATCACCGCGATATCGCCCGCCTGCTCGATCAGCGTGAACGCCTGCAAATGACGCCGGATGAAGAGGCGGAAAACGATCTCGGCCTGGCCAATGCCATCCTGACGCTCTGGCAATCCCGCATGTTGCGTCCGGTGCGCCTCAAGGTGCTGGATGAGGTCAAGAACGGCATAAGCTCTTTCCGTGAAACCTTTTTTACCGAGCTGCCACGGCTCTACATTCAGGTTACGCAGCAACTCCACAAGCGCTACCCGGAAAAAAACTGGGCCCTACCGCCCTTCTTCCGGGTCGGCAGCTGGATTGGCGGCGACCGCGACGGCAATCCGTTTGTCACCGCCGAAATCCTGCGCGAAACCCTGCGCCTGCAATCGGCGGCGACGCTCAATCACTACCTCGAAGAAGTCCACGAACTGGGTGCAGAGCTGCCGCTTTCCGATCTACTGGTAAAAGTCACGCCACAACTGATGTTGCTGGCCGAACACTCGACCGATCATTCGCCACAGCGCTCGGATGAACCTTACCGCCGGGCACTTTCCGGTATTTACGCCCGCCTGGCGGCAACCGCGCGCAGTCTCGACCAGTTCGAACCGGTCCGCCATGAAATCGGTCAGGCCGAAGCTTACGCCAGCCCGGATGCCCTGCGTGCCGACCTCAAGGCGCTGGCCAATTCGCTCAAACTGAATGGCAGCGCCAATCTGGCCGGTGGCCGCTTGCGTCGGCTGATGCGGGCGGTGCAAGTCTTTGGCTTCCATCTCGCTCCCATCGATCTTCGGCAAAATTCCGAAGTGCACGCCCGGACTGTCGCCGAATTACTCGCCGCAACCGGTCGTTGCCCTGATTACGAGGCATTATCGGAGGTTGACCGCAGCAAGCTGCTGGTCGAGGAAATTGCCACACCACGCCCGCTTTATTCGCCTTATCTGAGCTATTCGGAAGAAACGCAGGGCGAGCTGGCCATCTTTTTTGCTGCTCGCGAACTGCGCCAACGCTACGGTGCCGCAGCGTTGCCCAACTGCATCATTTCCAAGACCGACGGCGTTTCCGACCTGCTGGAGCTTGCCTTGCTCCTCAAGGAATCCGGCCTGCTCCGTCCAGGTCATGGTGGGCAAACCCAGCCGCAACTCGACGTCAATATCATCCCGCTCTTTGAAACCATTGAAGACTTGCAGAAGAGTGCGGCAACGATGGATGGCCTCTTCAAAATACTCGCATACCGCGAATTGCTGGCCGGACGCGCAGGGACAAAAATGCCCGAGCAGGAGGTCATGCTGGGTTACTCCGACAGCAACAAGGATGGCGGCTTTCTGACTTCCGGCTGGGAGTTGTACAAGGCAGAAATCCAACTGACGCAAGTTTGTCGTGAGCATGGCGTGCGCCTGCGGCTATTCCACGGCCGCGGCGGCTCGGTGGGTCGTGGTGGCGGCCCGAGCTACCACGCCATTCTGGCGCAGCCGGCGGGAGCCGTTTCCGGCCAGATTCGTCTGACCGAACAGGGTGAAGTGATCTCGACCAAGTACGGCAATCCGGATACCGGTCGCCGCAACCTGGAAGTGTTGCTCGCCGCTACGCTGGAAGCCAGCCTGACCGATCACGAAAACCGTGTCGAACCAGCCGAACAGTTTCACAGCGTCATGGATCAACTGTCATCGCTAGCCTTCAACGCCTACCGTGGCCTGGTTTATGAAACGCCGGGCTTCACGACCTATTTCCGGCAATCGACGGTCGTTTCCGAAATCGCCACCCTGAATATCGGCAGCCGCCCGGCCTCGCGCAAACCATCCGAACGGATCGAGGATCTGCGCGCCATTCCCTGGGTTTTCTCCTGGGCGCAGTGCCGCCTGATGCTACCCGGCTGGTACGGCTTCGGTTCTGCGGTCGACGGCTATTTAAAGGCAAATCCGGAGGGGCTCGCCACGCTGCACCGGATGGTCCATGCCTGGCCCTTCTTCAAGAGCCTGCTCTCGAACATGGACATGGTGCTGGCCAAAACCGATCTCGCTATCGCCTCCCGCTATGCCGAACTGGTTGCAGACGCGGGATTGCGTGAACGCATCTTCAGCCAGATCAAGACCGAATGGGAACTGACCCGTCAGCACCTGCTGGCCATTCTGGAACAAGACGATTTTCTCGCCGACAATCCCATGCTCAAGCGTTCGCTGCAACTGCGCTCACCGTACATGGACCCGCTCAACCATCTGCAGGTCGAACTGCTGAAGCGCCACCGCGCCGGCGAAACCGATGAGCGCGTGGCGCGCGGCATTCATCTGTCGATCAATGGCGTCGCTTCAGGATTACGCAACAGCGGGTAAAATGGGCGAATGCCTACACCAATCAAGCGCACCGTATTTTTTGTTTCCGACGGCACCGGTCTGACCGCAGAAGCGCTCGGCCACAGTCTGATGACCCAGTTCGAGGATGTGGAATTCAAGCAGATACGAATTCCCTTCCTCGATAACATCGCCAAGGCACAGGAGGCGGTGGCCCGCATCAATGCCCAGGGCGAGGCCGATGGCATGCGCCCCATCGTCTTCACGACTCTGATCAACCAAGCGTTATCGAGTATCGTCCATCAGGCCGATGCCTTCTGTCTCTCCTACTTTGAAACTTTCCTTGCCCCACTTGAGGCTGAACTGGGCATCAAATCCAGTCACACCGTCGGTCGCTCGCACGGGACCGCCAACAGTTCGGATTACAAGAAACGCATCGAGTCGATCAACTACACGCTAGCCCACGACGACGGGATTACCGACCGTGATCTCACTGAAGCAGACGTCATTCTGGTAGCCGTGTCACGCTGCGGCAAGACGCCAACCTCGCTCTATCTCGCCATGCAATTTGGTCTGAAGGCAGCGAATTTCCCACTGATTCCGGAAGACTTCGATCGCGGTCGACTGCCGGGAACGTTGGAAAAACATCGCAGCAAACTCTTCGGCCTGACCATCCAGCCTGAACGCCTGCACCAGATTCGTGAAGAACGCATGGCCGGCAGCAAATATGCCTCGCTGCCCAACTGCCGCTATGAAATCGCCGAGGCGGAAAAAATGATGCGCCGCGAAGGTATTCGCTGGCTGGATTCGTCGACCAAGTCGATCGAGGAAATCTCGACCACCGTCTTGCAGGAATTGAAGCTGCGTTAGTACCAGTCGCTGGTTCTATGGCACCAGTTTTCGCCGCAGCGCTTCAAACAGGCAGACTGCTGCGGCAGCGGCAACATTGAGCGATTCGACCGCACCCGGCATTGGAATTTTGATTTTGAGTCGGGCCGCAGCAATCAGGTCGGGACGAACACCCTGCCCCTCGGCACCAAATACCCACGCCAGCGGGCCATGCCAACGCGCCTCGTAGAGCAAAGTTGCGCCATGCAGGCAGGTGACCGCCGTTGTACCGCAATAAGCGGCCATGAATTCGGCCAGATCGATATCCTCGTGGATAGCCAGTGCGAAATGCGCGCCCTGCCCGGCCCGCAATACTTTCGGCGACCAGGCCGATGCGCAACCCGGCGACAATAGCGCCTGTTTGATACCGGCCGCAGCGGCAGTGCGCAGCAGCGTGCCGACATTGCCCGGATCCTGCACCCCATCCAGCAAAATTGCCTCTTTTTCCAGGTTGACCGCAGCAATCCCGCTCGGCATTGCTGCCACGGCCAGCAAGCCGCTCGGCGTATCGACCAGGCCGAGATCGCGCAGCAAATTGTCGGTAAGCACGATAATGTCGCGGCCCGCTACATAAGCGGCGATCTCGCCGGAAGCCAGTGCCGATTCGGCGACAATCAGTGTTTCAACCGGGCCATGCACTGCTTCATAAGACTCGACCAGATGGACGCCATCAAGCAGCGTATGCCCCGTCTTCCGGCGCTCGCGACCGGACTCGGCGAGCCGTTTCAGTCCTTTGAAAAACGGGTTGTCGCGCGACTGAATCAGCTTCATAGCAGCGAAAGCTGTTTGGCAACCGGTCCGAAGCTACGACGATGCACCGGTGACGCACCGTGTTCTTCCAGCGCCCTGAAGTGTGCTGCCGTCGGGTAACCCATATGGCGATCAAAACCGTATTGCGGATACTGCGCATGCAAGACCCGCATGCCGGCATCACGAACCGTCTTGGCGAGAATTGAGGCAGCGGCAATCGAGGCAATCTTGCCATCGCCCTGGATGATCGCTTCGGCAGAAATTTCCAGTTTCGGGCAGCGGTTGCCATCGACCAGCGCACTGGTAGGCCGGACAGCCAAACCAGCCACGGCACGTTGCATGGCAAGCAAACTCGCCTGCAAAATGTTGATCTGATCGATTTCTTCAACCGAAGCTTCAGCCACAGCCCAGGCCATGGCCCGTTCACGAATCAGTTCGGCCAACGCCACCCGCTTTTTTTCGCTGAGTTTCTTGGAATCGTTCAAGCCGGGAATCGGCCGCGCCGGATCGAGAATCACCGCGGCAGCGACCACCGGCCCGGCCAGCGGCCCACGCCCGGCCTCGTCGATACCGCAGACAAGTCCCGCCGGGATGATCAGTTCAAGCATTCGATGACCGCATTGGCGGCCTTCTCAGCTGTGTTCTGACGTAGTTGCAGATGGATTTCAGTGAATGCTTCGGCGACCGCTTCAGCGTTTTCCTTATCCTCATACAACTTGACGAGGGCTTCGGCCAGATTCTCTGGCGTCGCCTCATCCTGCAATATTTCCGGCACCACCGAACGGCCAGCCAGAATATTGGGCAGACCGACAAAAGCCTGGTAGGCCATGCGTTTCATGATCCAGTAAGAGAACTTGGCAATCTTGTAGGTAATGACCATCGGCCGCTTGATCAAGGCCGCTTCAAGTGTCGCGGTACCACTGGCTACCAGCGAAACATCGGCAGCCCCAAGCGCATCCTGGGCGTGACCGAACAACAGGCGGAATGGAATATCGCCAGCCTGCTGCTGATAGATCGCCATCTCGAACTGCAAACGGGTTTCGCGGGTGGTAAGCGGCACAATAAACAGCGCGTCGGGCAAAAAACGTTCGCGGATGATCCTGGCTGTCTGCACAAAGGTGTCAGCCATCATCTCCAACTCACCCTTGCGGCTACCTGGCAACATCGCAAACACCGGCACATCCTTCGGCATTGAGAGCTTTTCACGGACAGCCAGCATGTTGGTGACGAGCGGAATGATGTCAGCCAGCGGATGCCCAACATAGGTCACCGGAATCCGCTCTTTTTCGTAGAGTGGCGGTTCCATCGGAAAGAGCGCCAGCACGCGGTTGACTGCACGGGCGATCTTTTTGATCCGCCCACCCCGCCAGGCCCAGATTGATGGACTGACGTAATGGATGGTCTTGACCCCAGCCGACTTCAGATCAGTTTCCAGCCCGAGATTGAAATCAGGCGCATCGACCCCGATGAAGATATCCGGCCGGATATCGAGCAGGCGCTTTTTCAGCTGACGACGAATGCCGGATATTTCCCGGTAATGCTTCAAGGCATCGACATAGCCCATCACCGCCAGCTTTTCCATCGGACACCATGCATCGAAGCCCAAGGCCTGCATCTTCGGGCCACCGATGCCGTAAAAAACCGCATCCGGCAACTTCGCCTTGAGTGCAGCCATCAAATGGCTGCCAAGAGATCCCCTGAGGCCTCTCCTG
>CAYWNX010000008.1:7836-21534 GCA_964459735.1 uncultured Dechloromonas sp.
TCTCCTGCCACCATGGCAATTCGCACCGGACTGCCCATCAGCGAATAATGCCGCGCTTGGAAGCCGCCAGAAAATCAACGAAACGCTGAACATCCGGCTGTGTTTTTGCCTCTTCAGCCAGTTTGACTTTGGCTTCTTCGAGCAAGTTACCGGACTTGTAGAGGGTACGGTAGGCCCGCTTCAGCGCACTCAAGGAATCAGCGGTAAAGCCCCGGCGCTTCAACCCTTCGACATTAATGCCGTAAGGCTGGGCGGTATTGCCTGCCGCCATCAAATACGGCGGCACATCCTGCAAAATGACAGTACCAACGGCGGTCATCACATGCGCACCCACTCGGCAGAACTGGTGCACACCGGTATAACCGCCAAGAATTGCCCAGTCCTCGACGACGACATGCCCCGCCAACTGGGCATTGTTGGCAAAAGTTGTCTTGTTGCCGACCTGGCAATCATGCGCAATATGCACGTAAGCCATGATCCAGTTGTCATCACCAATTCTTGTCGCACCGGCATCCTGGATGGTCCCCAGATTGAAGGTGCAGAATTCGCGAATGGTATTGCGGTCGCCGATTTCCAGACGGGTTGGCTCGCCGGCGTATTTCTTGTCCTGCGGCACTTCGCCCAGCGAGCAAAACTGGAAAATGTGGTTGTCGCGGCCAATACGGGTATGGCCTTTGATTACGACGTGCGAACCAATCACTGTATTGTCGCCAATTTCGACATTCGGACCGATGATGGAGTAAGGGCCGATCTCGACATTGGCGCCAATTTTGGCGCCGGGATCGACAATGGCGGTAGCGTGAATCATCCTAGATATCCCGCTTTGCACACATCAATTTGGCTTCGGCAACCACTTCACCATCCACGCGAGCCTCGGCGACGTATTTCCAGATACCACGCATTTGACGTTGAATTTGAATGTGCAAATGCAATTGATCACCTGGCATCACCGGTTTTTTGAAACGGCACTCATCAATACCAACAAAGTAAAAAACCGAATTGGCATCCGGCTTGGACTCCATGGTCTTGAACGACAAAATCCCGGCAGCCTGAGCCAGCGCTTCCATAATCAGCACACCCGGCATCACGGGATGATGCGGAAAGTGGCCAACGAAGTATGGCTCATTCATCGTGATGTTCTTGTAGGCATGGATCGACTTGCCGGGTACAACCTCAAGCACACGGTCAACGAGTAGAAATGGATAACGATGCGGCAGGTGTTCAAGAATCTCGTGAATGTCCATTTAATCAACCCTCTAAATTAGTTTTTTTAAGTATTTTCTCAAGTTCGGAAACGCGCTCAGCCAGTTTAGCCAGATGCCGAATCTGGGCTGCGTTATGCAGCCAATGGCTATGTTCTTCGAGCGGGAAGACACTGGTGTATTGTCCCGCCTTGGTTATGCTTTTCATGACCAGTGAGCCACCTGAAATGACTGCACCGCTAGCAATCGTGACATGGCCGGCGATCATCGCCGCACCACCGACGATCACCTTATCCTGCAAGGTGACGCTACCGGCAATCGCGGTACAGGCCGCAATGACACAATCCTTGCCGATTACGCAGTTGTGGCCGATCTGAATCTGGTTGTCGAGTTTGCAACCGTCGCCAATCAGGGTGTTATCCAGAGCGCCACGGTCAACCGTCGTATTCGCGCCAATTTCAACATCGTCACCAATGATCACCCGGCCAATTTGCGGAATTTTGACCCATTGCCCCTTGTCCGGTGCGAAGCCAAAGCCATCGGCACCGATCACGGCCCCGGAGTGAATAATGCAATTGCGCCCTATTTCACAGCCGGCATAAATGCTGACATGGGGATAGAGCACGCTACCATCGCCAATCCTGACGCCATCTTCCAGCACACAACCGGCGTGAATGACAACCCCCTCGCCCAACACCACACCCAAACCAATACTGACATTCGGACCGACGCTGACACTCGGAGGGGGTTTGGAACCACAATGTGCAGACAAATGAATGCCAGGGACAGCGGCTGCACGAGGGTTAAGCAGCGTCGCCAAACGCGCGTAGTAAGCGTAGGGATTATTGGTAACGATACGCGGCAATGCCACGGCATCGGTGAAATCCGGTGAAACGATGACCGCCGAAGCCCGGGTCGTCTGCAATTGATTCTTGTATTTCAGATTTGCGAGAAAGGCGATCTCACCCTCGCCAGCAGATGCCAGTGTGGCAACCTGGCGTATCGATGTTTTGGCGTCACCAAGCACATCGCCGCCCAAGTAGGCGGCGATGTCGGCGAGTGAGAGGGCAACACCTGCAGCAACAGGCATTACTTGCCTTCGGCGAGCACCTTGATGACGCGATCGGTAATATCCAGCTTGGGGCTAACCCAGACAACATCCTGCAAAATCAGATCAAATTTGTCTGATTCGGCAATTTGCTTGATAGCCTTGTTGGCCTTCTCGATCACGGCTGCGTTTTCCTCGTTCTGACGCAGATTCAGATCCTCACGGAATTCACGTTGTTTGCGCTGAAACTCTCGCGACAACTCACCAAATTCCTTTTCCTTGGCTCGGCGATCACCCTCGGCCATGGTCACCGCATTTTTTTCCAGGTTCTCCTGCAGGCCCTGCAACTGCTTGGACATGCGTTGCAAATCCTGGTCGCGTTTGGCAAATTCGCCCTCAAGCTTCTTGGCTGCCTTTTGCGCTGCCGGGGCATCACGGAAGATGCGCTGAGTATTGACGTAACCAACCTTCAACTCGGAGGCACTCGCACCCGTCACAAACAAGGCAGACATCAACGATGCGAGAACTAAAGACTTAACTTTCAAAATGACACTCCTGGATCAAAATGTGTTGCCCAACTGGAACTGGAAGGCCTCTGTTTTATCACCATCCTCCTTGTTGAGCGGAAACGCAACGCTGAATTTTAACGGTCCGACAGGCGAAATCCACGCTGCTGAGAGACCGGTTGAATACCTTAGACTACTCGTGGATGGTGTCTCATACTTAGCGAACACTTGCCCGGCATCAAAAAGCAATCCCATCCGCAAGCTCTTTTCCATGCCCGGCACACCCCAGAGTAATTCCGCATTACCGATTACCCGGCTGTTACCCCCAACACGATACTCATTACCATTGTCCGTATCTACAGGCCCCAAACTACCTGCCTTGTAACCACGAACAGAGTTAACACCACCAGCATAAAAGTTTTTGTAGAACGGCAAACTCTTGTCAGCATATCCATCTGCATAACCAACTTCACCATTCAGCATCAGCGTGAACTTTGTATTCAGAGGAATAAAGTGCTGCAATTGATAGGTTGCCCGATAGTAGGTCAAGTCCCCGCCTGGCACGGCAATCTCAATACCCGCCTTTTGGAACGTACCACTTGTGGGGAAAAAGTAGCTGTCCTTACTGTCAGAGGTCCAGTTGATTGTTACAGGAATTGAAGCATTGGAGTTGCCAAACTCCTTAACAAAGTCCTTGTAATATTTTGGACTATCGTCATAGGTAGTAATAGTGGTCGAGTCGAGGCCGAGACCAAAGCCCAGAGACTCCTTTTCACCAATCGGAAACCCAAAGCGGATGCCGCCACCCGTCGATTCCGACTTGTAACTGGCAACGGCAGTAGATGTGGTGTCCACGGTCCGGTGATAAATATCAAAGCCTTGGCTGACGCCATCCGGGGTGAAATAGGGATTGGTAAAAGAAAAAACATAAGTGCGATAACGCTTGGCTGTATTCATCTGGATGCCAACGTTGTTACCACTACCAAGAAAATTGTTTTGGGCGATCGACCCGGAAAAGATGACCTTGTCGGTGCTGGATGTCCCTAGGCCCAACATCAGGTTACCCGTCGGTTTTTCCGTCACTTTCAAATTTACATCGACCTGATCGGCCGTTCCGGCTACCGCTGGCGTTTCAACATTGACATCAGAGAAGAAACCAAGTCGGTCAATACGTTGTTTGGAAGCCGTAACGCGGTCAGCGTCGTACCACCCACCCTCCATCTGACGAATTTCCCGACGAATCACCTCGTCGCGTGTTTTTGTATTGCCGGCAAGGCTTATTCGACGGACATATACACGCTTGCCCGGATCGATAAAAATGGTGAAAGCAACCTTGCGTTTGTCCTTATCGATTTCGGGCGAGGCGTTAACGTTGGCGAAGGCGTAACCCTCTTTGCCCAGACGCTCGCTAATGGCCTTGGTTGAAGCGTTAAGTTGCTCGCGCGAGAAGACATCACCGGCTTTGACTGTAACCAGTTTTTTTAACTCATCTTCCGACAGCGTAAAATCCCCGGCCAATTTTACGGAAGAAACCTGATAGCGCTCACCTTCACTAACGCTGGCAGTGATATAAACATCCTGTTTATCCGGCGAGATGGAGACTTGAGTCGACTCGACAGCAAACTCCAAATAACCCTGGTTCATGTAAAAGGACTTCAGCTTTTCCAGGTCGGCAGAGAGTTTTTGCCGGGAGTACTGGTCATTTTTGGTGTACCAGGTGAACCAGCCCGGCGTGGTCAATTCGAACTGAGCGAGCAGGTCCTTTTCCTTGAAGGATTTGGCACCGACCAGATTAATCTGTTTGATCTTGGCAGCTGCACCTTCTTCAACATTGAAGTTGATGCTAACCCGGTTACGCTCCAGCGGCGTAACCGTCGTCGTGATGATGGCGCCATATTTGCCACGGGTGAGGTACTGGCGCTTGAGTTCCTGTTCAGCTTTCTCGAGTAGCGCACGGTCAAAGATTCGCCCTTCGGCAATTCCTGTTTCCTTGAGCGCCTTGACGATGACGTCTTTCTCGAATTCCTTCATGCCAACGAAATCAAGCTTGGCAATGGCCGGACGCTCCTGCACCACAACAACCATTACATTCTGGTCAATTTCAATCCGGACATCCTTGAAGAACCCGGTGGCAAACAAAGCCTTGATTGATTGTGCAGCTTTTTCGTCATTGAGCGTATCGCCCACCTTCACCGGTAAATAGCTAAAGATGGTCCCTGCTTCGGTACGTTGAATCCCTTCGACACGGATATCCTTAACTGCAAAAGGCTCAAAAGCCAGCACAGATGTGGTGAATAGGCTGGCAATCAGTACAGACAACAGGGATTTATTCATTATTCAGCCGAAGAACAGGCGGTTCAGGTCGTTAAAAAGGGCAAAAGCCATCAGGACAAAAAGCAAGGAAACCCCGATTTGCTGAGCGATTTCCATTGCTCGCTCGGAAAGTGGCTTCCCCCTGACAACCTCAATTATATGATACATCAAATGCCCGCCATCGAGCATTGGCACTGGCAGCAGGTTAAGCACGCCAAGGCTGATACTGACCAGTGCCACAAACTTGATGTAATAGTCCAAACCGAGCTTGGCCGACTTGCCAGCGTAGTCGGCAATCGTCACCGGACCGGACAGGTTTTTCCAGGAAACCTCACCGGTTAACATCTTGCCCATCATGATCAGACTAAAAATGGACTTATCCCATGTTTCGGCAACAGCCTTTCCTCCTGCCTCAAAAAAACCGTAATTGACGAAAGTCCGCACTTCACGACGAACAGCCCCGCTCTCCGCCACAGCAACGCCAATTTTTCCGACAACACGACCCCGCTCGGAAATAGGCTCCGGAACGACGTCGACCGCAGCAATCTGTCCCTGGCGTTCGATTTCAAGGTGTAACGAACGCTCCGCAGAATCACGAATGTGAATCACCAACTCATGCCAGAAGGTAATCGGACGACCATTCACGCTCAACACCTTGTCGCCTGCTTTCAAGCCAGCTTGCTCTCCAGGGCCGCCAGCAACCACATTGCCAAGAATTGGCGGCACCTCTGGGCGGTAGAAACCGATTCCCAGTCGTTCAAGGCCATCACCCTCCCAGCCCTGCTCGCCAACCGCGCTCAGGAGTAGACGGCGAACCGATATCTCGTTTTGCTCGTTGATGATCTCAAGTTCAACACTTTCCTGCTCTGCAGCTTTCTGCAAAAGAAGCCAGCGTAAATCGTTCCAAGTCGCAACACGCAGACCATCCACCGCTCTGACCTGATCCCCGTTGCTGATCACTGCCATGGCCGCGGGTGTTCCAGCAGGCGGTTTGCCAAGAATCGGCAGCAACTCCTGGCTGCCCACCATGAAGATGGCCCAGTAGAGCACAATGGCCAGTGCAAAATTAGCCAGCGGGCCCGCCGCAACAATCACGCTGCGCTTGCCGACCGATTGTCGATTAAAGGCGCGATGTTGCTCGTTGGCCGGGACTTCGCCTTCATGCTCATCAAGCATCTTGACGTATCCACCGAGCGGGAAAAGACTGATCGCCCATACGGTCTGATCACGCCCCAGCCGCTTTTGCCACAGCATGCGGCCAAAACCAATGGAAAAACGCAGCACCTTGACGCCACACAGGCGCGCCGCAACGTAGTGGCCAAGCTCATGGATGAAGATCAGAATACAGAGCGCGACCAGGAAAGCGGCCAGATAGAAAGGCAGTTCGCTCACGAAAACAGCTTTTCCCGAATCATCTGGCCAGCCAGTCGACGTGCCTCGGCGTCAGCGGCCAGTACATCTTCAAGGCTGCCCTCGGGGCGGGCCGGCAAGGCGGCCAGTGTTGCCTCGTTAAGCCGGGCAATTCCGAGGAAAGGTAAACAGCCCTCAAGGAAAGCGGCAACGGCAATTTCGTTGGCGGCATTCAGAATCGCCGGCGCCGTCCCGCCTTCGCGCAGTACATCGTAGGCAAGCTGGAGGCAACGAAAACGTTCAAAGTCAGGCTCAAAAAACTCCAGGCGCGCAATCTTGAACAGATCAAGCGGTTCGACGCCTGCCGCAATCCGCTCCGGATAAGCCATTGCGTAAGCGATCGGTGTGCGCATATCGGGATTACCCAGTTGCGCCAGCACCGAGCCATCGGCATATTGCACGGCAGAATGGATGACGCTTTGCGGATGAACAACCACCTGAATCATTTCCGGCGGCGCGGCAAAAATCCAGTGAGCCTCAATCACTTCCAGGCCCTTGTTCATCATGGTGGCCGAATCGACCGAGATCTTTCGCCCCATGACCCAGTTTGGATGCGCGCAAGCGGCATCCGGGGTAACCGCGGAGAGATCGGCCAATGGCGTATTGCGGAAAGGCCCGCCGGACGCAGTGAGAAGAATTTTCTGCACACCGCAAGCCGCCAGCCCGCGCCCGAAACCGGCCGGCAGCGACTGAAAAATAGCGTTGTGTTCGCTGTCGACCGGCAGCAAGGTGGCACCATGTTGACGCACGGCGTGCATGAACAGTTCGCCAGCCATGACCAGCACTTCCTTGTTGGCCAACATCAGTTTCTTGCCGGCTCGGGCGGCAGCCAGCGTCGGCTCCAGACCTGCCGCACCCACAATCGCCGCCATTACCGAATCGACCTCCGGCGATGAGGACATTTCGATCAGGGCATCGACACCAAATCTGACCTCCGTCGCCAGCCCGGCCGAGCGGCAACGAACAGCTAACTGATCAGCCAGCTTCGCATCGCGTAGCACGGCAAACTTCGGTCTGAATTCCTGGCACTGCGCAAATAAACTATCTATCTGGCTATGGGCGCACAAGGCAAAGACGCGGTAGCGGTCGGGATGACGACGGATCACATCCAGCGTACTCATCCCGATCGAGCCGGTTGAGCCGAGCACGGTGACGTTCTGAATTTTCATAAGCGGGACTGGATCACGAGCAGCCAGAACAAGGCCACAACCGGCAGCGTGGAAGTCAGACTATCGATACGGTCAAGTACCCCGCCGTGGCCAGGCAGGATATTGCTACTGTCCTTGATGCCAGCCTTGCGCTTCAACAGGGATTCGTAGAGATCGCCAATGATGCTGACTGCGGTCAAGCCAATCAGGGCAAGCACCCAGAGCGATAGCGGCATTAACTCAAGGGTAAAAATGTGGCGAAGGACCAGCCCGTAAATAATCACCCCGACGCCGGCGCCAATGGCGCCTTCCCAGGTTTTTCCAGGGCTGATCGAGGGAGCAAGTTTATGCTTGCCGAAGGCCTTGCCGGAGAAATAAGCTGCAATATCTGCCATCCAGACGACAGCGAAAATCCCCAGTAGCACACCCGGACCAAGAATTCGCAGCTGCACCATGGCCAACCAGGTGGGAAGCAATACCACCGCACCAACCAGCAAACCGCCAAAACCGAGCAGTGGCCATTTTTTTTGCAGCCAGAGTGGCATGACCAGGCACCAGAAGACCGCTGCAATGCCGTAGATTGTCAAAACCCATTCCTTGGCCGGGCTGACAACAGCAGTTGCACCAATAGCCTCGGGATCAAGCAACGAAACGGCGGCGCAGATCAATGCGGTAACAGCCCCCAAGAGCAGACGTGGCGTATTGCGCCAGCCCAGCAAAGCGCCCCACTCCCAGGCGCCGATGCCGATGAAGGCAGCAACGGCCAGCGCCCAGTAAGACTGGGGCAGGTAAAACAGTGCCGGCAGCAAGAGCGCCACCAGAAGCAGTGCGGTAATAACCCGGGTTCTAAGCATTCGGCGTTTCGACAAGCTGTTCGCTGGTTCGACCAAAACGGCGCTCACGTTTCTGGTAAGAAACGATCGCCTTGTCAAACTCCGCAGTGTCGAAATCGGGCCACAGGGTCGGCGTGAAATAGAGTTCAGTGTAGGCGAGTTGCCAGAGCAGGAAATTACTGATCCGCTCTTCGCCGCCGGTGCGGATAAACAGATCCGGCTCTGGCGCAAAATTCATCGACAGATGAGATTCAAGATCGGATTCGCTCCATGCCGTATGCTTTTCCGGCTGGGTGGCCAGCATCCGGTTGACTGCCTGCGTGATGTCCCAACGTCCACCATAATTGGCAGCAATCGTCAGATCAAGCCGGTTATTGCCGGCAGTTTTTTCTTCCGCCTGAGAAATCAATTCGCGCAGACGCGGCTCGAAGGGAGCGAGATCACCGATCACCCGCAGACGAACGCCATTGCGGTCAAGCTTCTCAACCTCCTGCTCCAGGGCCTTGACGAACAGTTGCATCAGGAGAGTGACCTCGTCCTGCGGTCTACGCCAGTTTTCGGACGAAAATGCAAACAGGGTCAGGTACTGGACGCCGCGTTCAAGACAGGCGCGGACCATTTCGCGGAGCAACTCGACACCTTTGACATGACCGGCAACGCGCGGCAAAAAGCGTTTTTTTGCCCAGCGACCGTTGCCGTCCATGATGACCGCGACGTGTCGGGGCACCGCTGCCACATCGGGAAGCTGTCGTGTCGAACTGGAAAAAATAGCCATTCCGCTGGCGATCAGCTTGAAACGGCGCTCAAACCTGCATCAACTCGGCCTCTTTGAGGGCGAGCATCTTGTCGACTTCGGAAACATATCGGTCGGTCAGCTTTTGAATATCGTCTTGCGTCTTGCGCTCATCATCTTCAGGGATTTCGTGCTTTTTCAATGCATCCTTGAGTTGCGTATTGGCATCACGACGCAGATTGCGAATTGCCACTTTGGCACTTTCGCCTTCGTTCTTGACGACCTTGATCAAGTCGCGGCGACGTTCTTCGGTCAGGGCAGGCATCGGTACGCGGATCAGTTCGCCCTGCGCCGCCGGATTGAGGCCGAGGTCGGAATCGCGAATGGCTTTTTCAACCTTGCCCGCCATGTTCTTTTCCCAAGGCTGGACGCCGATGGTACGGGCATCAATCAGGGTGATGTTGGCGATCTGATTCACCGGCACCATGGAGCCGTAATAATCAACCTGAATGTGATCAAGCAGGCCGGTGTGCGCACGGCCGGTACGAACTTTTTGGAGGTCATTTTTCAATGACTCCAGCGACTTTTGCATCTTGCTTTCGGATACTTTCTTAAGTTCTGCAATCATCATTTTTTCTCAGCAATAGACCAGCGTGCCTTCATTCTCGCCGCAGACCACGCGCTTCAGTGCACCGGCCTTGAAGATGGAGAACACATTGATCGGCAATTTTTGATCGCGACAGAGAGCGAAGGCTGTCGCATCCATGACGGCAAGATTCTTCGAGATAACTTCGTTGAAGCTGATCTTGTCAAAGCGCGTCGCGGCGGGATCCTTCTTGGGATCGGCGGTATAGATACCATCCACTTTGGTCGCCTTGAGGACAATCTCAGCCCCGATTTCCGAACCGCGCAGTGCTGCAGCGGTATCGGTTGTGAAAAATGGATTGCCGGTACCGGCACCAAAAATCACGATCTTGCCCTCTTCCAGGTAGCGGATCGCCTTGCCGCGAATATAGGGTTCGATCACTTGCTCAATATTGAGCGCTGACTGCACACGGGCATTCAAACCGCATTGGCGCATGGCATCGGATAGCGCCATGGCGTTCATTACCGTCGCCAGCATGCCCATGTAATCTGCGGTAGCCCTATCCATCCCGGTCGCCGTACCAGCCATACCGCGGAAAATATTGCCACCGCCGATCACGACACCGATTTCCACGCCCAGGTCGGCGACTGCCTTGATCTCTCCACAAATCCCCGCAATGGTCTGCGGGTTGATGCCATAGGCGTCATCGCCCATCAGGGCTTCACCGGAGAGTTTCAAAAGGATGCGCTTGTACTTGGGCGTGGTCATCAACGTTTCCTTGTTAATTACTTCTTGGCAGCTGCAGCGGCGGCCTGAGCAGCCACTTCGGCCGCGAAGTCATCAACCTTCTTCTCGATGCCTTCGCCGACGACAAACAGCGAGAAGCCAGAAACTGATGCATTCTTGCTCTTCAGCAGTTGTTCGATCGTTTGCTTGCCATCTGCAGCCTTGACGAAAACCTGACCGAGCAGAGTGACATCCTTCAGGTACTTTTGAACCGTACCTTCAGCAATTTTCTCCAGCATGGCTTCCGGCTTGCCAGCTTCGCGAGCCTTTTCGATAGCGATGCGACGTTCGGTTTCCAGCAACTCGGCGGAAACACCGCTGGCATCCAGCGACTTCGGCTTGGAAGCAGCGATGTGCATGGCCAGATCCTTGGCCAACTGCTCGTCACCACCAACAACGTCGATGACAACACCAATTTTGGAGCCGCCATGAACGTAGGAGGTCAGAGAGCCTTTGGCTTCAAAGCGAACGAAGCGACGGATCGACATGTTTTCGCCGATCTTGCCGACCAGGGCCGAGCGAGTCGATTCGACGGTACCGTCACCCATCGCCAGCGCGGATAGCGCAGCGACATCAGCCGGATTTTTGGTTGCGACCAGTTCGGCACAACCCTTGGCGAGTGAGATGAACTCATCGTTCTTGGCCACAAAGTCGGTTTCGCTGTTGACTTCGACCATGGCGCCTAGCTTGCCGTCAGCCGAAATATGCAGCGCAACAATGCCTTCTGCAGCGATACGGCTAGCCGCCTTGCTTGCCTTGTTACCCAATTTGACGCGAAGAATCTCTTCAGCCTTGGCCATGTCGCCATCGGCTTCGGTCAGCGCCTTTTTACATTCCATCATCGGTGCGTCAGTCTTGCCGCGCAGTTCTGCGACCATGCCTGCGGTAATTGCCGCCATACTTATCTCCTGAGCTTATAAAACAGGCGGAGCTTAAAGCTCCGCCGTTACAACTTTATTGTGCTGCGGCGTCCTGAACTTCGACGAATTCGTCATCGCCACCGGCGGCAACGATTTCATGAAGAACCTGGCTGCGGCCTTCGAGGATGGCATCAGCAATACCGCGAGCATACAACTGGATGGCGCGGGAAGAGTCGTCGTTACCCGGAATGATGTAGGAAACGCCTTCCGGAGAGTGGTTGGTGTCAACCACGCCGATAACCGGGATCGACAACTTGCCGGCTTCGGTGATCGTAATCTTGTGGTAGCCAACGTCGATGACGAAGATGGCATCCGGCAGGCCGGTCATGTTCTTGATGCCGCCGATGGATTTTTGCAGCTTTTCCAGTTCGCGACGGAAGGTCAGCGCTTCCTTCTTCGGCATGCGCTCGAGGTCGCCGGCTTCGACAGCCAGTTCCATTTCTTTCAGGCGGTTGATCGAGGTGCGGACCGTCTTGAAGTTGGTCAGCATGCCACCCAGCCAGCGCTGGTCAACGTAGGAGGCGCCAGCGCGAATTGCTTCTTCGCCGATGATTTCGCGCGCCTGACGCTTGGTGCAAACAAAAAGAACATTACCGCGATTGGCCGACAGCTTTTTAACGAAGGCAGTGGCTTCGTTGTATTTGGCCAGTGTTTTCTCAAGGTTGACGATGTGAATCTTGTTACGGGCACCGAAGATGTACGGTGCCATTTTTGGGGACCAGAAACGGGTTTGGTGGCCAAAGTGAATACCGGCCTCCAGCATTTGACGCATGGTTACGGACATAATAAAACTCCTTAAGGGTTGAGCCGCCACTCGCCGGAAACGCACGCCATTGTTGAATTCTGGCGCGCACCCTTAATCGGCGAATGTGTGAATTTTGGTTGCGCACAGTTTGCACACAACCGTTCTTTTCGACCATGATGGCCGAGAAAAACCCGAGAATTATAGCAGCAGAAAAGGCAAGCCGAAAGTCCAAGATGCACTCTGCACCAATGGCTGACTCGGCAACTTGGCCCGACTAAGGCTAATAGCCGTTCTGTTTTAGTGCCAGCAGTTGCAGCATGCGCACCAGGTAAGGCTGCCAATCGGGCATCTGCAGCCCGAAATCAGCTTCCAGGCGGCTGCAGTTGAGCCGGGAATTGGCTGGGCGACGCGCCGGGGTTGGGTACTCGGCGGTCGTAATCGCCTTGATTGCCTCAGGTTTCAGGCGCAATTCAAAACCAGGCGCCTGTCCGGCCAGATCAACGATGGTTCTGGCGAATTCGCACCAACTCACCGGCCGGGCTGCCGCCAGATGATAGAGGCGGTTTTCGCCCTTTTCTAGCAGTTGACCGCGGCGAAGCATGGCCAGCGCGACACCGGTGACCGTGGCGATCATCGCCGCCGGTGTGGGTGAGCCAATTTGATCGTCAACTACATTGAGAGCATCCTTCTCGCGGGCCAGTCGCAGGATGGTCTTGACGAAATTCCCGCCGCGCGCGCCGAACACCCAGCTGGTACGAAAAATCAGAGACTTGCCACCAACGGACCGAATCGCCTCTTCACCGGCCAGCTTGGTGTGGCCATAAACGCTTTGCGGCGAAGTCGCATCTGTCTCGACATAGGCGCCTGATTTGCAGCCGTCATAGACGTAATCAGTCGAATAATGAAACAGCAGCGCGCCCAATGCAGCCGCTTCCTCGGCCAGCACACCTGGTGCTTCGGCGTTGATACGCCTGGCCAGTTCAGGCTCCGACTCGGCTCTATCGACTGCCGTATAAGCACTGGCATTTACGATGACCGAGGGCTTTATTTGACGAACCACGGAACGAACACGGTCGAGGTCTGCCATATCACACTCGATACGTCCGTAGGCGACGACCTGACCATGCGGCGCCAGTGAACGCTGCAATTGCCAGCCAACCTGACCATCCTTACCCAGTAGCAGAATACTCATGACGAGACTTGTGATTTAGAAAGGCGCCAAGTATGCCATTTCCTGCGTTGGCGGCTTTGAGAAACCGTGTCCGTCATTTATCCTTCGCCCTCCCCAAAGATAACCAGAACAGCCATGAGCATTAGTATCAAGACCCCCGAAGAAATCGAAAAAATGCGTGTTGCCGGGCGTCTGGCCTCGGAAGTGCTCGATTACATCGAGCCCTACGTCAAGGTCGGCGTGACCACTGAAGAGCTCGACCGCCTTTGCCATAACTACATGGTCAATGTGCAGGAC
>CAYWNX010000009.1:0-2928 GCA_964459735.1 uncultured Dechloromonas sp.
CCAGATCAATCCCCTTGATCTCCGCATTGAGATCAAGGAAAGACTTGGCGGCCAGCGGGTTCAGCTTGCCGACTATCTCCACAGGTGCGGAGTTGGCGTAACTGCCGCGCAGTTCCATGTCGGCGACGCTGTCGGCCACCGAGGAAAGCCCGGTGACGCGACCACCGAGCTTGGCCACGTTGACGGTGTAATTCGGCTTGACGAAGAAATCCGAGAAGTTGATCGTGCCGTTCTGCAACGTAATCTTGGCGATCCTGATCGGAACGGGTGGTTTTTTTACCTCCGCAACAACGGGTGTGACTGCCACTTTGTCTTCGCCGGTTTTGGGGGCAGCAGCTGGCACCACCGAAACGGCCTCACCGCCTGGCTTGCGGACAATATCCTGCACATTCAGGCGGCCGGCCTCGCTAAGAATTAGCTTGGAATAGAAATCAGACAAGGCAATTTCACCGACGTTGATCGCCAAAGGCTCCAGGCGGAAGTCGATACCCCCCAGGAACAGCGACTTCCACTTGAGGAAATCGGTGCTATTTTCCTTGTCGACCGCAAGCAGGTCGCCCAACGTGACCGATCCCTTGTAACCCGCCTTCAGCCCCTCCTTGTCAATCCGCGCGGAGGCCTCCCCTTTGTTGGAGATCTGGCCACGGGTCAATGCGATATTCACGTGCTCGGCAAAGTACGGCTGCAAGGGCAGCAAGGGAATGGCAGTGGTTTCAATCTTCAAGGCCACATCAAGCGGGAAAATTTGCACGCTGCCATCAACATTGAGGCTTCCCTTCTTGTTGATCTTGCTCTTCAGTGAAATAGAGCCTTTCTTGCCCGGCTCGTTAGTCAGGTTTTCACCATGGAGGTTGAAGCCGTCCAGTTCCTGTGCAGCGGCAGGTTGAGTCGACTGATCCTCAAAGCGAAAGCCAAGGTCTTCGATACTCAACTTGGCGACCTTGCCGATCCAGGGGCGCTGATCCTCAGCCTTGGCCTCGGTTGCCCTGACCGTCTTGAGCAGCGGCGAACTGACCCACTCGATCTTGCCGGCCTTGTTGCGCACCATACGGGCCCGTGTCTGGCTATTGGCAACTTCGGCAATTTCGATCCGGTGTGCCGGCAAATCAACGCTGATCCCCTTGATTGTCATTTTGTCCACCCGGAAGCGATCGCCAAGATCAACCTGATAGCTAGCTTCGCTGATCTCGATTGGATCAGTCAGCTTGCTGTCGAGCTTGCCGAGCATCACCTGCAGATTGCGCACCTCGCCCGCCACCGGCACCAGGTTCGAATCGTCCTTCCAGCGAATCAAGCCATTGCTCAGCGCAAACTCACCGAGCGACCACTCCAGCGGCTTGCCATTGGCGGATTTCGGCTCGGCATCTTTTGCCACGGGTTTGACCAGCTTGTCAGCCAGCACCAATACGTTGAAGTCACCCTGACGATCGACCGACAGCGTGGCCTCCAGGCCATCCAGCGCGATGCGCCTGATGGCGATTTTCTGATTGATCAGATCGGCGCTATCCAGTTCGACATCGAGCCGCTTCCAGCCGACCAGCGGCAAACCATTACTCTCGGCCAGGGACAACCCGGAAACATGTGTGCTGCCAATCATCGTTAGCGAAAATACCTGGTCGGACAACTCCTTGAAGACAACCTTCAGTTCTGAATCCAGCATCCCGGCATTCAGGCGGAACGGCAGCGACTCCGGCAGGTAGGGCTGCAAACCCGCCAGATCAAAACGATCCAGGTCGAGATCAAGCTCGCTTTCATGGGTATTGGCAAATGGCTTGCTCCGCCCCTTCAGAGCCAGCGGTGAACCATCGAAATTGGCCGAAAATCTCGGCTCAATAAACACCTCCACCTGATATGGCAAATTGGAAACATAGGGCAGCGCCAGATTGATGTCGCTGACCGTATGCACCTTGCCCTTGGGCTGATCGTCGAATTCGATCTTGCCACCGATCAACTGAATGTTATTGACGGAAAAGTGCGGCATTTCGCTCGGCGGCTCATCCCTGGGTTTCATCCACTTGTCGAGTAAATCGGATATGTCGTAGCGCCCCTCTGCCACCCGTGCTACTGCAATGCGCAAACCCTGCAAACGGACTTCATCAACGACGGCAGCAAGTTTGAAAATCGAAGCCGAGGACAGATTGACAAATAACTCATCGAAACCAGCGACTTCCTTGCCATCCTTGGTTTTGATCGATAGACCACTGACCTGAGCCGATAATGCGTAGGGACTGATGTCAATTTTTTCGATGCTGACTTCGCGCTTTAATTCCTGCGAAAGCTGGTTGAGCAAAATTGATTTGATCAGTGGCGGTGCAGCAAAATAACCAAGAACGCCAAAAGCCAGAAAAAGTCCCACCAGCCAGATGGCAATTCGCTTGCCGCGAGAGGATTTCAGTCTCGAAACGCTTGTCGTTTGCTCTGCCATGCTAATCTGTACCTAGAGTTTTGCTTTTACCAAATTTAGCACAGTGGACCCGCTCAAAACGCGGCAAAAATGCATGAAATGGATCATTGACGATATTAAAAATGCCTTGGCCCAACTCGGGCGCTGGCAAACTTGGCTGGTTATTGGCCTGATCAGCCTCTTTGCTCTTCTCGCCTACCTGATCAGCAATTTTGCTTTCAAGACGGACTCAATCCTGATGTCCCTGCGCCACACCGCTGGTGCCTGTCGGGAAATGACGAATGGCATCATCATTTTCATGTTTTGCGGCATGATTTTCTTCCTGTTTTCAGGGTTGCTGACACTGGGTGAGTTTCAACAATATCTGGAGTTCAAAAAACGTGCCGCTCATCACCAGGCACGTCGAGCGTTGATAGGTGGTATCAGTTGGATGTTGTTCGGAGTTTTCCTGGCTGTCGCAGCGTTGATTTTCTTCAACTCATATTGCCGATAGGCCATGGCCCAAAGACGCATTTCGATCGTGA
>CAYWNX010000009.1:2938-20420 GCA_964459735.1 uncultured Dechloromonas sp.
TGATGCGCGGCATCCTGCGTAGCATGCTGCGCGGTGAGAGGTACGAAGTCATCGGCGAGGCCCGCAATGGTCTTGTCGCTGTCAATATGGCCAGCCGCCTGAAGCCGGACATCATTTGCCTCGATGTCATCATGCCCGAGAAAGATGGACTGGAGGCGCTTTGCGAAATCAAGGCGGCACGACCGGCAACCGAGATCGTGATGATCACCAGCAGCGCCAACCCGGAAACCGTTCAGGAATCGATCCAGAATGGTGCCTCTGGTTTCATCATCAAGCCCTTCAATGCGGCCCGTGTCCTCGACACGATAGAAAAGGCCGCTGCACGGATTCGCCAGCGACAGGGCTAAAAGTTGTTTCGCCAGCCGCGAATGGCAGCAAAAATAGCCGTTTTTGAACGGTCGACCGCAGCATGTTGCAATCCGGCCTTGATCACGGCTGGTTCAGTACACCGCAGGAATGGGTTGGTTACCTTTTCTTCGGTCAGCGTTGAGGGCACGCTAGCCAAGCCGGCGGCACGCAATGCGGCAACCTTGACTATCCGTTGTTGTACAGCCGGATTTTCCGGCTCCACGGCCAGCGCAAAGCGCAAATTGACTTCGGTATATTCGTGGGCGCAATAAATTCGCGTTTCGTCCGGCAAGTTGGCGATGCGGTCCAGCGAGGCTGACATCTGCGCCGGTGTGCCTTCAAACAAGCGGCCACAGCCGGCACCAAAAAGAGTATCGCCACAAAAAAGCGCACCCGGCGCATGGTAGGCAATATGGCCCAGAGTATGACCGGGAACGGCCATTACATCGACCATTTCGCCCAGTACCTGAATGCTTTCGCCACCACTCAAGGGCTGGGTACAGCCTGTGATAGACTCCCCGGCCGGCGCAAAAACCTCGATTTGGTAGCGTGCTTTCAGCGCGCTAACACCGCCTTGGTGGTCAGCATGGTGATGTGTGATCAGGATGCCTTCGAGCCTCAGCCCATCGGCCTCCAGCCTGGCCAGCACGGGGGCTGCATCGCCGGGATCGACCACGAAAGAGCGGCTGCCTTGAGTCAGCAGCCAGATGTAATTGTCCTTGAATGCAGGAATGAGCGAAATTTCAAACATACCGGAACTATCGAGTCAGCAGCGCCGGATGTCAATTCCCGGACTCGATGCCTGGCTGAATTCCGCGCAGGGCCGTTACGTACTAGATTGGGAACAGCGCAACTTGGACGCGGCAGTCGCCGACGTTTTTGGCTTCAATGCCTTGCAACTCGGCTTGCCGCAATTTGATTTCCTGCGTGCCAATCGTATCCCCTTGCGCCAGAAAGCTGGCGAGTCAGGCGCGGTTGACGCGCTTTGTGATCTGGTCGCCCTGCCCTTTGCCACGCAAAGTATCGACCTCGTCGTGTTACCGCATGCCCTGGAGTTCAGCGACGATCCCCACCAGATCCTGCGCGAAGTCGAACGCATCCTGATCCCGGAAGGTCAGGTCATCATTATTGGCTTCAATCCTTACTCGCTCTGGGGATTGAAGCGACGGATCAATCGCTCGGGGAATTTTCCCTGGAACGGGAGCTACCTGTCGATTACCCGGCTCAAGGACTGGTTAAAACTGCTCGGTTTTGAGGTTGACCGCGGCACTCTCGGTTGCTTCGCTCCACCTTTCGAGCGGCAGCAATGGCTGCAACGCTGGCCGATCATCGAAAGCGCCGGCGAACGCTGCTGGAATTTTTCGGGTGGCGTTTACATGTTGCGTGCCATCAAGCGCGTCCACAGCATGCGTTTGATCACCCCGAACTGGAAAAAAGCACCGGTACGCGCCGCAGCGCTGCGTCCAATGGTGCAAAAGGAAAGCCATGACAATTGAAGAAACCGTAGAGATTTTTACCGACGGCGCCTGCAAAGGTAATCCCGGCCCCGGCGGCTGGGGCGCGATTCTGCGCCTTGGAAGCAATGAAAAGGAAATGTGGGGCGGCGAGAAGGCGACCACCAACAACCGCATGGAACTGACTGCGGCCATTCGCGCCATCGAGGCGCTCAAGCGCCCCGTGGTCGGCAAGGTCTACACCGATTCCCAATACGTGCTGAAAGGCATCAACGAGTGGATTCACGGCTGGAAGCGCAATGGCTGGAAGACGGCGGATAAAAAGCCGGTCAAGAATGCCGATCTCTGGCAATTGCTCGATACTCAGGTTAAACAGCACAAACTCGAATGGATCTGGGTCAAGGGTCACAACGGCCATCCGGAAAATGAACGCGCCGATGCGCTGGCCAATCGTGGCATCGAAGAATTGACGAGTTAAGGAATCAATATGCGACAGATCGTACTCGATACTGAAACCACCGGTCTCGACCCGCGTCAGGGCCACCGCATCATCGAAGTTGCCTGCATCGAGATGGTCAATCGTCGCCTGACCGGCCGCCATCTGCATAAATACACCAATCCGGAACGGGAAATCGACGAAGGCGCCCAAGCCGTCCATGGCATCACGCTTGAATTTCTTGCCGACAAACCGAAGTTTGCCGACATCGTCGATGAGTTCCTCGAATTCATTAACGGCGCCGAGCTGATCATTCACAACGCACCCTTCGACCTCGGGTTTTTGAATGCGGAGCTGCGTCGGCTTGATCGCGTACCGGTCGAAACCGTCTGCAACGGCGTTACCGATACCCTGAAGATGGCCAAAGAGTTGCACCCGGGTAAGCGCAACAACCTGAACGCGTTGTGTGATCGCTACGAAATCGACAACTCCAGCCGTACCCTGCACGGCGCGTTGCTCGATACTGAATTGCTGGCCGACGTTTTCCTGGCCATGACGCGCGGCCAGAATACGCTGATGATCGAGCCGGATGCGGCGCCCCCTACCCAACTGGATGCTGATGGCCAGGCCCGGGAACGGAAACCGCTGATTGTCCGCCGTGCCACAACGGAGGAACTGGCCGACCATGATCGTTTGCTTGCTGCCATCGACAAGGCCTCAAAAGGTGCTTGTATCTGGTTGCCCAAGACCGAGATTACGGTTTGAGGAAAGTGCTTGCAGACTGAAGACGTACCCGTTAATCAGTATTACGAATAGTTTTCTTCAAGTATATCCAGCCTCATTTTTCAGCCATATCTTTGCCAATGCAATAGAACCATTGGTTTTGGAAATCCGGGCGATTTTTTTGATGCTGCTAGCCAAAGACAGGGTACCGCGCCTGAAAAAATGCAGGCATGAGTTCCCTGCATTTTTGTCTGCGTGATTTTTCAATAATGCCGAAGCGTGAGAAAACGTCGCCTGGGACTACAAACTGATCGGATTGCCAACAGCGCATGATCGTTTGGAGATATGGCATGCAGCAAAATCAAAATGCAGTGGCCGTTATTAGTCCCAGTCTAGACAAGCATTTTGTAGCTGATCGCGTCGCCGATCAGCCTGATACTTGTAAAAAACCGCACGTCGTCGACCGGATGTTGATTGGCGGAATACTTGAGTTGTTGGGAAATCCGCCGCTGCGAGTCGTCCTTTGGGATGGCCAGGAGGTTGCTGGCGCTGGGAAAACTTCGATCGCGACGAGGCCGGCCTGCTTGTTGATCCGCGACCGCGGTGCACTATTGCGTCTGATTGCCGACCCGGAACTCCACTTCGGTGAAATGTTTGCCGCCGGACGGATCGAGGTGCTGGGCGATCTGTCGGCGTTTCTCGAAATAATCTACCGGGCATTGCCGCGGCGCAGCCCATCCGGCTTGCGGGAGAGAGTCAGAACTGTCTTCAATGGCGCAGCCCGCAACACCCCCACCAAGGCCGCCAGCAATATCTACCACCACTACGATATCGGTAACGATTTCTATCAATTGTGGCTCGACGAGCAGATGGTGTACACCTGTGCCTACTTTCCAGATCCGGGATCGACCCTGGAAGCAGCTCAAGAGGCCAAACTGGACTATGTGTGTCGCAAACTCCATCTGCAACCTGGCGATAGCGTGGTTGAGGCCGGTTGCGGCTGGGGCGCACTGGCGCTGCATATGGCCAAGAACTACGGCGTTTCGGTTAAAGCCTACAACCTGTCGCGGGAGCAAATCGCCTTCGCCAAAGCACGTGCCCTTAGCGCCGGCTTGCAGAATCAGGTCGAATTCATTGAAGGGGATTACCGGGAAATCGAAGGCAAATTTGATGCCTTTGTTTCAGTCGGCATGCTTGAGCATGTCGGCATCGGCGATTACGGTGAACTCGGGACCATCCTGGAGCGTTGTCTTGCGCATTCCGGTCGCGGCTTGATCCATAGCATCGGCCGTGACTCCCCTAGCGGCATGAACCCCTGGATCGAGCGCTATATCTTCCCCGGCGCCTGCCCGCCCAGCTTGTCGCAAATGATGACGATATTCGAGCCTCACGGCTTTTCGATCCTCGATATCGAGAATTTGCGCCTTCACTACGCCAACACGATCGAGCACTGGTGTCAGCGCTTCGAAAAAGCTGCCGATCAGGTCGCCGCCAGGTTTGACCCGGCTTTTGTCCGCGCTTGGCGCCTCTATCTGGCCGGCTCTCTCGCCGCTTTCCGGTCGGGCGACATGCAATTGTTCCAGGTTGTCTTCTCACGCGTGGGCTGCAATCGCATTCCGTGGTCGCGGCACGACCTCTACAGGTCGGGCGACGCCAATGGGGTCATGTGATGCGCTGGTAATTGGTGGCGGCCCGGCCGGGGCGACCTGTGCCTGGCAGTTGCGCCGCCGCGGGCTGGACGTCATGGTAATGGACAAAGCCACTTTCCCACGCGACAAGGTTTGTGCCGGCTGGATTACTCCGGCCGTCGTCAAGGCACTGGATATCGACCTCGATACCTACGGCAAACTGCACGTGTTACAGCCGATAACAGGCTTCAAGATTGGGGTCATCGGACATTCGCAATCAGAGATTCGTTACCCAACCACAGTCAGCTACGGCATTCGCCGTGTCGAGTTCGATGATTATCTGCTGCGGCGTTCCGGTGCCCGCTTGCGGCTGGGCGAAAACGTCAAGTCGATCCAGCGACAGAACGGAAGCTGGCTGGTCAACGGCACTATTTCAACGCCGCTTCTTGTCGGCGCGGGGGGAAACGCCTGCCCAGTCGCTCGCCATATAGGCAGCAAGATCGGCGGTGGCGAGAAAGTTGTTGTCGCCAAGGAAATCGAGTTTCGCATGGATTCTCAACAAATTGAGCGATGCACCATTCGCGCCGACACACCTGAGTTGTTCTTTTGTCGCGATCTCAAGGGCTATGGCTGGTGTCTGCGCAAGGGCGATTATCTGAATCTCGGTTTTGGGCGCGAAGACACCACCCCGTTGTCACCGCATCTTGAAGATTTTTGTTCGTTTCTCCTTCATCACGACAAGCTGCCGGGCAACCTGCCCAGTGGATTCCATGGCCATGCCTACGTCTTGTATGGGCATTCCCGGCGCCAACTGCTGGCGGACGGCGTTCTGATCATTGGCGATGCAGCTGGTCTGGCGACTGAGCATAGTGGCGAAGGGATACGGCCCGCCATCGAATCGGGGCTGTTCGCTGCCCAAGTCATTGACGCCGCAGCGGGAGACTATCGGCAGCAACGACTCCGCGCTTACGAGGATCAAATACTCGCCCATTTCGGCATGCCATCGCCCCCGGCATCGGGTCTGGTTAGCGATGCCATACGGCGTTCGCTTGGGCGGATATTGTTGAATAGCCTGTGGTTCGGCCGGCACGTCGTTCTGGATGGCTGGTTTTTACACACGGATAAAGCTTCTCAAAGCCTGCTGAATTGAGCCATTGGGAGGTTTTTTTGGGCAACTACTTGCAAGCCGATAAGGGGAAATGACATGCCAATTGGTGATTTCTGCAAACGCGATGTTGTTGTTACCGATCGAAATGCCACTGTGATGGCCGCAGCCAGGTTGATGCGCGATAACCATGTGGGTGCCGTCGTGGTGGTTGGCGACGACAGTGGTCGGCCAGTCGGCATCGTCACCGACCGCGATATGGTGGTCGAAGTTCTCGCCTGTGGCCTGGATCCGGAGACGATTCTGGTCGAGGACATCATGCTCGAATCCCTGCATACCGTTTCCGAAAGGGAGGGAGTTTTCACGACCATCCGGCTGATGCGCGAACACGGTGTGCGGCGCCTGCCAGTGGTGAATGACACAGGCGAACTCGAGGGAATAATTTCGCTTGACGATCTGATCGCCCTGCTTGCCACCGAGACCGAGGAAATATCGAAACTGCTCGCTCGCGAGCGGACGAAAGAAACCCGCCAACGCCCGTAGTATCTGCCATTTGGCTGATATCTGAGTGCCAACTGCGTCAGGGTGCCTGATCGGCCGAAAAAAGCGACAGCATCAGTTCACGCTCGCGCTGGACTATTTTTCCCAGAAACTCGTCAGCCCGGCGCAGGCTGCGAAAAGCGTTGAAACCGCGCTCCAGGAAAGCGTGCAATTCACCGAGTCCGGCCAGTTGTGCCGGGCCGTGCATCAATTTAAGCGCCCCCCGGGCAAAAGCCTTGTGGGCCAGTGCATCCAGTGCCTCACCAGTTTCACCGATCAGGCGGATCTGCAATTCACGGCCATTTTGATCGTCGACCGCGCGATAGGCTGCGCCATATTCATCCAGCGTCAGGCCTTCCTGATCGAGGCGCTGACCGAGAACAGCAACCATCTCGGCATCGAAGCGTTCAGACAGCGCATCGACCTCAACGGCCAGGAGCAAGGTGCGCAAGCCGGAGAGCGGGAGCATGCTGGTCATGATGGGCAGGACTTTCTCCATCTCTGTGTCGCGCTCGCTGAAATCCTTCGGGCCGTAAAGATCGGAGAGAAAGAAAGTGGCCGCGATATTGAATTGCGGACTGGCCAGCAGGTCGGCATGGGTATTGGCCAGTCGAGCCGCTTGCCAGGCACGCAAACAATCGCGTCGCCGGCCACGAACCGGATCAGCCGCGGCCGCCAGACGCAGATCGCGCGCCTCGCCAAGGAAGCGCTTCAGGTCGGCAACACAGACCGCGCGGTCTGCATCGTGAAGTTCTTTATCGCTCATGGATTGATTATGACAAAGTCTGTAAACGCCATTTAGAGGCTTTTGCCTAACGACGCTACAAGCGCCAAACTACACTGAAATTATTCATTCCGACAGGCGCCCCGGATGCCCACGCCCTCTTCCCTGATTGCCGATTTTGCCGGTCTGCAGGCCGCATTTGCCGCGAGCCATGCGGCCAGCCGATTGGATATGGCACCGTCACTGGCGCGTCGTCTGCAGCGCCTGGATGCTTTGGAAGCTTTGCTGCGGGACAATGCGAACGCCCTTTGTGCAGCAGTGTCGGCGGACTTCGGTCATCGCTCCAGCCATGAAACGCAATTGCTGGAAATTTTCCCTAGTCTCGAAGGCATACGCCATACCCGCCGTCATCTTGGCGCCTGGATGAAGCCGCAACGGCGCACGGTTTCCCTCTGGTTCCAGCCGGCAAGGGCCGAGTTGCGGCCGCAGGCACTGGGCTGCGTCGGCATCATCTCGCCCTGGAATTATCCAATCTATCTTGCCGTCGGGCCATTGACTGCGGCACTCGCCGCCGGCAACCGGGCATTGGTGAAAATGTCCGAATTTACGCCGTCGACCGCAGCATTGTTCGCCGAACTGGCCTTGCGCTATTTCCCGGCCAATGAACTGACCGTAACCGGGGGCGATCATGAATTGGCGCAAGCCTTCTCGCACCTGCCGTTTGATCATCTGCTGTTCACCGGTTCGACCGCTGTCGGGCGTCTGGTAATGAAGGCAGCAGCCGAGAATTTGACGCCGGTGACACTGGAACTCGGTGGCAAGTCGCCCGCCATCATCGCGCCTGATTATCCCGTCACCAAAGCCGCCGAACGCATTCTCGCCGGGAAGTGCCTGAATGCCGGCCAAACCTGCATCGCGCCGGATTACCTGCTGCTACCGGAAGGCGAAACCGAGAATTTCATTGCCGCCGCCCGAAAGGTTGTCGCTGCCAGCTATCCCGACCTGCAGCGAAATCCGGATTACAGCGCCGTCATCAACACTCGGCATGCCGCCCGTCTGCAAGGCTACCTTGATGATGCTGCCTTTCAAGGGGCTCGTATCGTGCCGCTGGCTGAGGTTCAATCCCAAACCAGCGGCCCGCAGCGACTGGCGCCGACGCTGATTCTGCAGACCACAGAAAACATGAAAGTAATGCAGGAAGAGATTTTCGGGCCACTGCTCCCTATCCTGACTTACCGGAACATTCAGGAAGCACTCGACTACATCAATGCTCACGACCGGCCGCTGGCACTCTACCTTTTCGACCGCGACAAGACACGCATCAATCAGGTACTCGATCAGACCATCGCTGGCGGCGTGACCGTCAACGACACCATCCTTCATATTGCCCAGGACGATCTACCTTTTGGCGGCGTCGGCCCCAGCGGCATGGGGCAATATCATGGTCACGAAGGGTTCCGGACATTTTCCAAGCTGAAGCCGGTCTTCTACCAGTCGCGCCTCAACGGCATCGGGTTGTTCAATCCGCCCTACAGCAAGTTGTTCGAGCGCCTGCTCAAGCTGCTGCTGCGATGACGACACGCCGCGAATTTCTCAAGACCGGGCTTGCTGGCAGCCTGTTGTTGAACGCCGCCGCCTGTTCTCATCCCGGCGAAAATAATGGCCGGGCGCAGGTCTTGAGTGCGCTGATTCCGGTGATGCTGGCCGGCGCATTGTCGACCCGGCCCGAGAATGCCTCACGACAGATCAGTCGCACCCTGTCCGGCGTTGAAACAGTGATCGACGGCCTGTCGCTGGCTGCTCAGGAAGAAATCGGCAAACTCTTCGATCTGCTCGCCTTCCCGCTGACCCGGATGTTGGCGGCTGGCCTCTGGTCGCCATGGGAGGAGGCAACGCCGGCATCCCTGAATGCCTTTCTCGACAGTTGGCGGCATAGCCGCTTTGACCTGCTGAAATCCGGTTACGCCGCGCTGCATGACCTGATTCTCGGTACCTGGTACGCCCAGCCGGAAAGCTGGGCTGTCATTGGCTACCCCGGCCCGCCGCTGCTGAAATGATGCGCGATACTTTCCGCGAAGGACTCGCCACTGGCTGGAAGCACATCGACGCCAGCGACTTGATCGCCGACACCCGTTTTGAGGCCGATGTGGCGATTATCGGCAGCGGCGCCGGCGGCGGAGTGACGGCTGAAATCCTGGCCCAGGCCGGACTGAAGGTAATCATCATTGAAGAAGGCCCACTGCGCACCAGCAACGATTTCCGGATGCGCGAAGCCGAGGCCTATCCGACGCTGTATCAGGAATCAGCCGCTCGCAAGACGGCCGACAAGGCGATCAATATCCTGCAAGGCCGCTGTGTCGGCGGTTCAACCACGGTCAACTGGACGAGCAGCTTCCGCACCCCACCGGAAACGCTGCACTGGTGGCAAACCGCGCACGGCCTCAAGTCACTTTCCGTCGAAGCCATGGCGCCGTGGTTTGCGAAGATGGAACAGCGACTCAACATCGCTCCCTGGCACCTGCCGCCCAACGAAAACAATGCCGTACTGGCCCGGGGCGCTGAAAAGCTCGGCATCCCGGTTGCCGTCATCCCGCGCAACGTCAAGGAATGCTGGAATCTCGGCTATTGCGGCATGGGCTGCCCGACCAATGCCAAACAGTCGATGCTGCTCACCACCCTTCCTACCTCGCTCGATCTCGGTGCCACGCTGATTTCCCGGCTCCGGGCCGAGCGGCTGGAGTTTTCCGGTCAACAGGCAACCCAATTGATCGCCAGTGCCTTGAAGATCGATGGCCTGCACCCGAGCGGCGTTCGCGTTACGGTTCTGGCCAGGCATTTCGTCCTCGCCGGCGGTGCCATCAACTCCCCCGCCCTGCTCCTGCGCAGCAAGGCACCGGACCCGCATGGCGTACTTGGCAAGCGCACTTTCCTGCATCCCACGGTGATTTCATCCGGCCTGTTCGATCACGACATCGCCGGTTATGCCGACGCGCCGCAATCGATCTATTCCGACCATTTTTTGCAAAATGGCGCCTCCCAAGGGGACTTCCTTCGGGCTACGGTCGACGGCCCTTTGGGCTTCAAACTGGAAGTCCCACCGCTCCATCCGGTGCTTTTTTCGACGACATTGCAAGGCTTCGGCGAAAGCCACGCCAGGCTGATGCAAAACTTCGCCCGGAGCCAGACCATCCTCGCTTTGGTGCGCGACGGTTTCCACCCGCAAAGCCAGGGCGGCCAGGTGAGCCTGCGTCGCGACGGCTCGCCAGTGCTCGACTACCCGCTCAACGACACCTTTTGGGAAGCCGCCCGCCGCGCCTTGCTGGCGATGGCTGAAATCCAGTTCGCCGCCGGTGCCAGTTGGGTGACGCCCGTACATGAAGGCACGCCCGGCTACACCTCGTGGGCCGAAGCGCGGAAATCGTTGGTCGAATTGCAACTCGCGCCCTTGCTCTGCCGCGTTGTCAGCGCTCATGTCATGGGCGGCTGCGCGATGGCGACCAGCCCGGAAGACGGGGTGGTCAGTGACGATGGCCGACATTTCCAGATTGCCAATCTGTCGATCCACGATGGCTCAGTTTTCCCCACCAGCATTGGCGCCAACCCGCAACTTTCGATCTACGGCCTGATTGCCAGAAATACCTCAATGCTCGCAGCCGCCTTGACGGGTTAGGAAAAAGCCACGATTCTTCAAGGCTATGCTCCCCATCACGCTCTTCATTTGGTTGCTCATGGAGATCGCCAGTTACATGGCTTTCTCCCGTTATTGGTTCAGTGCCTCCTGGGACATCGCCGTCCTTGGCGCCCTCGGCGGCGTGCTTGGTCTCCGTCTGGGCATCGTGGCAATCACCTGGGCCTTTGCCTACGCCCACCCGTCGCCCGCCCCCAAACTTTCAACCGGGCAAACGATATGGATGATGGTCAGCGAATACCTGGCCTTCATCCTCACTTTTATCCTGGTTATTCCCTTCGAACGTCTGTGGATGCCGGCAGATCGCCTGCGTCCCTCAAAACAGCCGATCATTCTGATCCACGGCTATGGCTGCAGCCGGGGTGTCTGGTGGAAAATTCGTCGCAATCTTGAAGCAGCAGGCCACACGGTGGCCAGTGTCAGCCTGGTTCCGCCCTATGCCAGTATCGGCACACTCGTCCCCCAGTTGGCGCGCCGAATCGATCAGGTCTGCAAAGCCACCGGTGCCCAGCAGGTCATTCTGGTCGGCCACAGCATGGGCGGTCTGGTCAGCCGATCCTATCTTGCCCGGCACGGCATTGCGCAGGTCGCCAAACTGATCACCATCGCCTCACCACATCAGGGCAGCGAGCTATCGCGGGTCGGTTTTGTTGGCCAAAGTTCTCGCGAAATGGAACCTGGCTCAATGTGGTTGCGTGACCTGGCCAGCGCGCCGGTCAAAATCCCCATGATCTCGATTCGCACCCCGCATGACAACTTTGTCATGCCGCAGGACAACCAGCGCCTGCCGGAAGCCGAGGATGTCGAACTGGCGGGCATCGGTCATTTGGCCCTGCTTTACTCCCGGCGCACGACTGAACTTTTGCTGCAAAGTTGCGGCAAACCGATATAGCACCATAACGATCAAATTCGAATCGAGTATGAGAAGAAGATGAAAAGAGACATCACCCCAACCGCTAGCGAACGCCCGATGCGGGAAAACGACTTTATCGTTTCCAAGACCAATCCCAAAGGCATCATTACTTACGGCAACCCGATTTTTATCGAATTTTCGGGGTACACCGAAGCGGAGTTGATCGGCTCGCAGCATAACATCATTCGCCACCCGGACATGCCGCGGGCGGCATTCAAGCTGGCTTGGGACACCATCGCATCGGGCAATGAATTTTTCGCCTACGTCAAAAACATGTCCAAAGACGGCGGCTTTTACTGGGTATTCACCCATATAGCACCTGATTTCGGACCCGGTGGCAGTATCGTGGGCTACACCTCGGTGCGACGTTGCCCAAAACGCAGCGCACTTGAAAAAATCGAATCGGTTTATCGTCAAATGCTGCAAGCGGAAAAAGCGGCCGGGGCGCGCGATGCTATCGACGCCGGTACCAAGGTATTGGTCGACCTGATAGAACAAACAGGAATGGATTATGAGCAGCTCATCTTCTCGCTTTAACCGGGCTTGGCTGGCGCTACCCTTGATTGCTGCGGGGTTTGGAGCGGCCTTCTGGACGCCATGGGCCGCAGCCCCTTTGCTCCTTCTGGCCATGATCCTGATCGGGCTTGGGAGCACAGCTTCCAGCACTTCGCCCACAACCGATCTCAACGCCATTTTGTCCAAGGTCGGTAACGGAGAACTAGTTCATCGTCTGGCGCATGCGATTTCCGATCCTGTTCAGGAATCAATCCGAATCAACCTGAATTCCGCACTGGATCAAACTGAAACCACTTTCCGGGAAATTCTCGGTGGCATGACGGCATCTTCGAACAACCGTCACTGGCGGCGCTTGCAGACCACCGGCGTGCATGGCACTTTCAAGAATGTATTGGATCAAGCGCAAACCCTGCTCGACCAAGTCAATTCGGCTCAGGAATCAATCGCCCTGGAAGCCCTGTTGTCGCGGATTTTCCTACGCTCTGAGCGTGGTCTGTCGATGGCGATTGCTCACGTCAATGAAGCACTTGGCAAAGTGGGCGGTAACGCCACGCAGTCAGCTGAACTTTCAGCCAATTTCGCGCAGTCAGCCAGCGCCATGTCAGCCGCTGCCGAGCGCATGTCTACTGCATTAGGAAGCGCTCAAACGGCAGCGGAAAGTGGTACCGAAGCACTCTCGATTCTGGCCGACCGAGCCAGCGTAATCAACAGCCTGACCGGAAAAATAAATGCCATTGCCAAACAAACCAATCTACTGGCCCTGAATGCCGCCATCGAAGCCGCCAGAGCAGGCGATGCGGGACGCGGCTTTGCCGTCGTTGCCGATGAAGTTGGCAAACTGGCCGATCAGGCGCAACGCTCAGCGGAAGAGATTGGCAGCGCCATCGCAGCGATGAGTACCGCATTGGCGACTGCCGTTTCCCAAGTCGGCGAACTCAATAATTCAGTCTCGAGTGCCCGTGGGATCGCCAACGAATTTGGCCATGAATTATCGAGCTCGGCCACCTCGGCCGATCAAGTCAGCGAATTTGCAGCCCAGATCGGTTCTGGCGTGCAGAGCATGGAATCTTCAATGAATCTGGTTGCCACCGCCCAAAAGGCCCGCTCTGATGTCAGCGCTATTCTGCATGGTGAAGAAATTGTCGTGGACAGCCTGTCCGAGATGGAATTGAAGGCCGTCGAGATTGCCCATTCGCGTAAATGGGTCAAAGGTAGTGCAGATCGTGATGCCTTGATCCAGATCTACGACGCACTGTTTGCCAGTATCGAAGCGCGAATCAAGTAGCTTGGCGCGATAACAGTGCCAGCACCTCTTCGCCATGATCCGGGCAATCCGGATCGCTGATGATGTGCAGAATGCGCCCACGCTCGTCGATGATGAATGTCACACGTTCGCTGGCCTTGATCAAACCTCGGAATAACCCGCTCAAGCCGGAACCGGCGACGCCGTAGGCTTTGGCGACGGTCAGGTCGATATCGGCCAACAAGGGAAATTTCAGGCTGAATTTCTCGGCAAACTTCTGATGCGACGTATCATCCTGGGCCGAAACCCCGAGAATGGCTGCACCGCGTGCCCTGATCTCGGCACTCGAATCACGCAGGCTGCAAGCTTGCCGGGTGCAGAAAGGGAAATCGTCCCGTGGGTAAAAAAACATCACCAGTTTCTGGCCATGAAAGTCGGCCAGGCTGAGCCTGCGGCCATCCCTGCCCGGCGCTGAAAAATCCGGCGCCGGGTCGCCCGCTTTGAGATGGGTCGTCATCAGAAATGGATCCCCCGCATGAATTGCTGGAAGGCCACCTGATCGGCTGACGGCAGGTCGGGCAGGATGCCGGGTTTTGGACTTTTGGCGGCTGCTGAATCAGGGAACATGCGAAATGTGGTGTTCATGATGATCTGCGCCACACGCGGCATTACAGCGTGCAGGGTCTGGCCGAAAATACCCAGCCGGGTGGCAACGCGCACCGGCTTGTGAATGATCGCGTTGCAAACCAGTGCGGCAGCTTCTTCCGGTGTTAGCGTCGGCACCTGATCGTAGATTCTGGTCGGCGCAATCATCGGCGTCTTAACCAGCGGCATATTGATCGTGGTGAAGAAAATACCGCGATCGGCAAACTCGGAAGCGGCACAGCGCACCCAGGCATCGAGCGCCGCTTTTGATGCGACATAAGCCGAAAAACGTGGCGCATTGGTCAGTACGCCAATCGAGGAAATATTGATGATGTGGCCATGCTTCTTTTCCAGCATTTTCGGCAGGACGCCCATGCTGACCTTGAGGGCGCCAAAATAGTTGAGCTGCATCGTCCGTTCGAAATCGTGGAAACGATCAAAGGAATTTTCAATGGCCCGACGAATGGAACGCCCCGCATTGTTGATCAATATATCGACCACACCATGTTCGGCAATGATTTGCTGCACCACGGCCTCGGTGGAAGCCATATCGGCCAGATCGCCGACATAGGCATGCAGCTTCAGACCGGCGGTCTCGAACTCCTTGACCACTTCATCCAGTTGCTCTTTGTCGCGAGCAATGGTCACAACATTCGCGCCTGCCTCGGCCAGCTTCCAGGCTGTTGCCTTACCGATCCCGGATGAGGCGCCGGTGAGCAGCACCACTTTGCCGCCGACCTGCCCGCGCAGGCTGCGGTCAATGAAAAGATCCGGATCGAGATGGCGTTCCCAGTAATCCCACAGGCGCCAGGCGTAATCCTCCAGCGGCGGCACGGAGATACCGGTCCCCTTGAGAACGCGGGTTGTTTCGCGGCAATCAAAACGCGTCGGGTAATTGACGAAGCGCAGCATGTCGTCGGGCAGGCCGAGATCGGTCATCACGGCATGGCGGATGCGGCGGATCGGCGACAGGGCCATCAGCGCCTTGCGAATATGGTGCGGGATAAAACCGAACAGCGCCGCATTGACGCGCATCGTCATTTCCGGTGCATGCGCTGCCCGGGCAAAGGTGTTGAGCAAGTCGCCAACGCGCATCGGCGTCGGGTCGACCAGATGGAAACACTTGCCATCCTCGCCTTTCAGGTGCGCGATGTGGTCGACCGCCTTGACGACGAAATCGACCGGCACGACATTGATCCGCCCGCCTTCGATGCCGATGGTCGGCATCCAGGTCGGCAACATCTGGCGCATTTTCTGGATCAGCTTGAAGAAGTAATAGGGGCCGTCGATCTTGTCCATCTCCCCGGTCCGCGAATCGCCGACGACGATGGCTGGCCGGTAAATGCGCCAGGGAATGCTGCACTCGCGGCGGACGATGCCTTCCGAATCGTGCTTGGTCTTGAAATACGGATGATCCAGACCTTCCGCTTCCTCGAACATATCTTCGCGGAACAAGCCCTCAAACATGCCGGCCGAGGCAATCGAGCTGAATAGATGGAAATGTTTGGCACCAATGCTCTCGGCAAACTGTACGGCATTGCGTGTGCCCTGCACGTTGACCTTGAGCTGGCTTTCGGCATCGGCGGTGAGATCATAAATGGCTGCCAGATGGAAAAAGTGGGTGGTCTTTTTACCCAGTTTTTTGCAGTCGACCGCAGCAACGCCCAGCCCAGGCTCGGTCAGGTCGCCAATAACGGGAATGACACGGGCTTTTTCCGCCGGAGTGAAATTCCAGAATTCATAAAGGGCATCCAGTGAGTTCAGGTCGGCCGAGCGGACCAGAAAATAAATCACGCCGCCCTCATGTTCCAACAACTTCCTGACGAGCCGCCGACCAATGAAACCGGATGCTCCGGTAATAAAATATTGCATGAGCGTCTCCTTAAAGTTATTGGAATCAATCACATTTTAGAGGAACCAACCTAGTAAATTAGTGTGCCTGTTCTAATTGTTTATCCTAGACTACAGGTGTCGGCAGAGAACGACACTGCCATATCGAATCACACTTTCAAGGAGTGAATCATGGTCAAGAAATTCAAGGCAATCTCTGAAAACCAACTGGCGCAAACAGTCAAGGATTCAGCCCATCAAATCTGGTTAGCCGGACTCGGAGCCTTTGCCAAGGCACAGGAAGAAGGCAACAAGGTGTTCGATGCCCTCGTCAAGGAAGGTGAAAGCATCCAGAACAAAACCCGCAAGGTGGCCGATGAACAGATCGCGGTGGTCACCGGCAAGGCGGTTGGTACGTGGGATCGTCTCGAACAGGTTTTCGAGGATCGCGTCGCCCGTGCGCTTTCCAGCTTGGGTGTGCCATCGAAGAAAGACATCGACAAGTTGTCCAAGCGCGTTGCCGAACTGACGTCGGTGGTGCAAAAGCTGACCGAGGCGCAGGAAGCGGCGGAAAAGGCAGTGGTGAAGTCGGCAGCTAAAACCGTCGCCAAGCCTGTTGCCAGCAAGCCCGCGCCAGTAGCCGAAAAAGCAGCAGCTCCCAAAGCGGCGATCCGGAGGCGGGCCGCACCCAAAAGTGAAGCCGCCAAACCTGTTGCTCCCGTTGTTGTGGCAGCAACTGCTTCCTGACTGACAAACCCGGGGCAGGTTTGCCCAGGGCTTGGACGGCCAAACATGAGGTGCCCGGCAACGAACGGGCATCCGCCACATTGGGGAAGACAAGTTGTCCAAAATAGCGGTCGCGCTGGCGGGTGGTGGTCCGCTCGGCGCCATTTACGAAATCGGCGCCAGTGCTGCACTGGATCAGGCAATTGATGGGTTCAAAGTCCATCATGCCGAGGTCTTTGTCGGTGTCAGTTCCGGCGGCTTTATCGCAGCTGCGCTGGCCAATGGCATTTCACCCGGACGCTTGGCCCGTATTCTGATCAACGATGACACCGAGGAGATTTTTGATCCGGAGATGCTCTTGCGGCCCGCTTTTGGCGAATACTTCAGCCGCCTTCTTTCGTTGCCGCATCTGATCATATCCTCGACACTCGACTATCTCCGTGCACCTTGGCTGCACAGCCCGTTTGAGTCATTCCAGCGCTTGTCACGCGCCATTCCGACCGGAGTTTTTGATAATCGGGGCATCGATCACGTACTCCGCGAGATGTTTTCCCGGCGTGGGCGAACCAACGATTTTCGCAAACTCAGGAACCACCTCTTTCTGGTCGCCACCGATCTCGATTCCGGCGAGTCGATTGCCTTCGGTTCGGCTGGCCACGACGAGGTTCCTATCTCCACCGCCGTTCAGGCCAGTGCAGCCCTCCCCGGTCTTTTTCCGCCGGTCGAGATCAACGGCCGGCACTATGTCGATGGCGCCCTGATCAAAACCCTGCACGCGTCGGTTGCGCTAAAGGACGGTGCTGATCTCGTCTTCTGCATCAACCCGCTGGTGCCTTTCGATGCCGACCTCGCCGCCCGGCGAAACCTGACCGAGCGGCAAAGCCTCAATGACGGCGGTCTGCCGGTGGTGCTGTCGCAAACCTTCCGCGCCATCATCAACTCACGGATGAGGATCGGCATGGA
>CAYWNX010000010.1:0-19983 GCA_964459735.1 uncultured Dechloromonas sp.
TGTCGCCCGCACTTACGACAAGGGTTATGGCCACTTTACGACACGCCACAACATGCAGTTCAACTGGCCGAAGGTTGAAGATTGCCCGGATATTCTGGGCCACCTCGCCACCGTTGAGATGCATGCCATTCAGACCTCCGGCAACTGCCTGCGCAACATCACGACCGACCAGTTTGCCGGCGTTGCTGCCGACGAAGTGATCGACCCGCGCACACTGGCCGAAATCCTTCGCCAGTGGACCACCTTTCATCCGGAATTTGCCTTCCTGCCGCGCAAGTTCAAGATCGCCATTTCCGGCACGAAGGAAGATCGCGCCGTCACCTGGTTCCACGACATCGGCCTGCATCTGCAGCAGCAGGATGGCCAGACTGGCTTCCGTGTCATCGTCGGCGGCGGCCTCGGCCGGACGCCGATTCGCGGCCAGATCGTCCGTGAATTCCTGCCCTGGCAGGACATCCTGACCTATTGCGAAGCCATCCTGCGCGTCTATAACCGGCAGGGCCGGCGCGACAACGCCTACAAGGCGCGGATCAAGATTCTGGTGCAGGCGCTCGGCGTCGAAGAGTTCACCAGACAGGTCGAAGCCGAATGGCAGCACATCAAGGATGGCCCGGCCACCCTGACCCAGGCTGAGTTCGATCGCGTTGCCGCCCATTTCACCGCCCCGGCCTACGCCAGCAACATTGATGAAAGCGCCTTCGCTGACAAGTTGCAATCCGAAAAAGCCTTTGCCCGCTGGGTCGAGCGCAATACGCATCCGCACAAGATTGCCGGCTACAGCGCCGTCACCCTGTCGTTGAAGCAGCACGGTGTCGCCCCCGGCGACATTACCGACGCGCAAATGGAAAAAGTTGCCGATCTGGCCGACCAGTACAGCTTCGGCGAACTGCGCGTCAGCCACGAACAGAACGTCATCCTCGCCGACGTCAGGAAATCCGATCTCTACGCCGTCTGGCAGGCTGCCAGGGAAAACGGGCTGGCCATGCCGAACGTCGGCCTGCTGACCGGCATCATCTGCTGCCCGGGTGGCGATTTTTGCGATCTGGCCAATGCCAAGTCGATCCCCATCGCCACCGCCATTCAGGCGCGTTTCGACGACCTCGACTATCTGTTCGACATCGGCGACATCGACCTCAACATCTCAGGCTGCATGAACGCCTGCGGTCACCACCACGTCGGCCACATCGGCGTACTGGGGGTGGACAAGAATGACTCGGAGTTTTACCAAGTCACGCTCGGCGGCCGTCAGGGCAATACCGCCAGGCTCGGCAAGGTGATCGGCCCCTCCTTCTCGGCCGGCGAAATGCCTGATGTGGTCGACAAGATCATCAAGGTTTATGTCGAAAACCGCCACGAAGACGAGCGCTTCCTCGATACCTTCGACCGCATCGGCATCGACCCATTCAAGAACCGTGTTTACGAAGGCCGCGCTCATGGCAAGGCCAAGAGCGCAGAAAAGGAGGCCGCATAATGGCTCAACTGATCAAGAACAGGACTGTTGCGGTCGACACCTGGAAAACGCTGGAATTGGCCGAAGGTGAAACCCCGGAAAGCGTGGCCCTGCCGGCTGGCGACATCATTTTCCCGTTTGCCGTCTGGCAGGCACGCAAGGCCGAGATCATCTCCTGCCACAAGCGTATTGGCCTGCTGCTGCAACCGGACGAGCGCGTCGAGGATGTGGCCGCCGATCTCGATTACTTCATCGTCATCGCTGTCAATTTCCCGAAATTTGTCGATGGTCGCGGTTACTCGACGGCCAGTCTGTTCCGCCAGCGCTACCACTATCAGGGCGAACTGCGCGCCGTCGGCGATGTGTTGCACGATCAGCTCTTTTTCATGCAGCGCGTCGGCTTCGACGCCTATGCTTTGAAAGATGAAAAGAATGCGGTCTATGCACTGGAAGCTGGGTTTTCGCCCTTCAGCGATACTTACCAGACCTCGACCAGCCAGCCACAGCCGCATTTCCGCCGCCGCGCCTGACATGACCTTGCTCGTCCCCCTACATCGGTGGGGTGACGAAGCCCTTCCCTGCTTCAGAGATTCGCCATGACGCCAAGCCTGCTCAACATCACGCCTGAACTCACTGCCAGCGTCGCCGCCAAGACCGTCGCCGCGCAAGCGCTGCTCGCCGACATTGCCGGCAACTGGTCGCCAGCCACTTTCGCCAACAGCCTCGGTGCCGAGGACATGGTGCTGACCGACCTGATCGTCAAATCCGGCCTGCCGATTGAAATCTTCAGCCTCGACACCGGCCGCCTGCCACTGGAAACCTACGACCTGATGGCTGCGGTCGACCGGCATTACGGGCTGAAATTGAAGGTCTATTTCCCGCAAAGCGAAGCTGTCGAAAACTACGTCCGCGCCAACGGCATCAACGCCTTCTACGAATCGATTGAACTACGCAAAGGCTGCTGCTACATGCGCAAGGTCGAACCCCTGCAGCGCGCCCTGGCTGGCAAGAAGGCATGGATCACCGGCCTGCGCGCCCAGCAGGCAACGACGCGCAGCGGTTTGCCGACGCGTGAATACGACGAAGGCAACAAGCTGGAGAAATTCAATCCGCTCGCCGACTGGTCGGAAAAGGAAGTCTGGACCTACATCAAGCAGAACGCCGTACCGTACAACGCGCTGCACGACAAGTTCTACCCGAGCATCGGCTGCGCCCCCTGCACCCGCGCCATTTCCCTGGGTGAAGATGTGCGCTCCGGCCGCTGGTGGTGGGAGTCGCCCGAACTGAAGGAATGCGGGCTGCACGTCAAGGGCTGATCCCGGCGCTTATCCTGAATTTGCGCCGAGTCAGCAAAAATCAGCGCGAAAAAATACCCGCCTGAACGGCCTAGCCGGTAAGGCTGGATGCGAGACGCCCTCCGCGTGCAATGCGCTAAGGGCCTTTTAAGCTGAAGGCAAAATTGCCTTGGGACGACGCAGGCCTTCGACTAATGCGTGGCGAGATAGGCTAATCCCAAATCAGTGCTGACCGAGAACAGCCGTTTGTCCCGGGTCCAAAGCTTACTGCCGGGCACGAGGCGCACGGCAGCCAGGAGATGGGCATCGACGTAACCGATACCTCGACCAAAGATGGCGTTACTCTCGACAAACCGAAGCACCTCGTCATCGGTTGCCACGAGAGCTTGGGGCAAGTCGTGCAAGCCACTCAGCACAGCATTGCGATTTTGCAGGCTCCCGAGGGCCAGTTCACCAATGATGTAAGGATGCGTCGTTACCTGTCCTGCTCCAAGCACGTAGGCCAGATGCTCATTGCCATGCCTGAGATGTTCAATCCAGATGGACGTATCCACCAGAATCATTCGCTGACCTCCGACTGCCTTCTGGGAATATCCGATAGCTGAGGCTCCGAGCCACCCAACAGGGCCAATCGCTTCGCGCTTTCGCGCTGAATCAGTGCGCGCAAAGCTTCCCGCACCAAACTGGATTTTTCCAACAATCCCGTAAGAGCCTGGGCTTTGGCGAGTAACTCATCATCAAGTGCCAGCGTTGTACGCATGTTATCTCTCCTTTCAATGATGCATCAAATATAGCATCACGTGATGCCACATTCAACGCCATGGGTACACAAAACCTGGTGCTATAGCTGTTTCAGCTAGCGGACGTTCGGGGTCACAAAATGAAGAGGCCCCATCGCATGTCGCGAGGGAGCCTCGAATAGAAACACGTTAAGTTACCAGCTAGCTGAACGGCGGGTAGTTTTTATGCCGGCGCTTTTATCTCAGCGGCAAAAAATCAAACCAGCCCGAGGCTTTCCTCGACGCCCAGATGCACGTTCATTGCCTGCACGGCAGCGCCCGAAGCGCCCTTGCCGAGGTTGTCGAGACGCGCCACCAGCAACATGCGCTCTTCGTTGCCGAAGACAAACAGATCGACCCGATTGGTATCGTTGCACCCTTCGACATTGAAGAAACCAGCGTCGGTATTGGCTTCCAGATCAACCGGCAGGACGCGAATGAAACGCTCGCCGGCGTAGTAATCGGCAATGATTTTCTGCACCTCGTCCGGCGTTGCCGGGCGGGTGAATTGTTTTGGATGAAGGTACGCGGTGACCGCCAGGCCCTTGTAAAACGGGCCGACGATGGGCTGAAAGATGGGTGCTGCGGTCAACCCGGTATACGCGCCCATTTCCGGCAGGTGCTTGTGGGCCAGACCCAGGGCGTAAGGACGCGGCGCATCGATGCGTTGCGGGCTCTGATAATCCTCGATCATCTTCTTGCCGCCACCGGAATAGCCAGTAATGGAATTGGCCGCAATCTGGGTATCGGCCGGCAGCAAACCTGCCGCCACCAGCGGCTTGAGCGCCAGAATGAAGGCCGAGGCATGGCAACCGGGGTTGGCGATGCGCTTCGAGGCACGAATCTTCTCGCGCTGATCCCTGGCCAGTTCGGGCAGGCCGAACACCCAGTCCGGATTGATCCGGTGGGCGGTCGAGGCATCGATGACGCAGGTGTTGGCATTGTCGACCAGTGCCACCGACTCTTTCGCCGCATCGTCCGGCAGGCAAAGGAAGGTCACGTCGGATTCGTTGATCAGGCGCTTGCGCTCGGCAACATCCTTGCGCTTGTCGGCGTCGATCTTGAGCAGCGTGATGTCGGCGCGCTTGGCGAGGTATTCGTTGATCTGCAGGCCGGTCGTACCTTCCTGGCCGTCGACAAAGACTTTATAGGTCATGGAGTATCCACAGTGTCTGATGTTGTTTGAGAGGTGAATTTTGGCAGAAAACGATGACGGTTTAGCGAAAGCCGTCATGTTTAACAACGATTTTGCGGCAAAACCCGGTGCTCAGCCAGAATCTACTCAGCCTTCGCCCTGCTCTGCAACGGGAAAAATCACCGTCACCACCGTACCGTTATCCGCCGAGCGTGCATCCAGTGAAATTCTGGCGTGATGCTGCTGGGCCACCTCGCGCGCAATCGCCAGACCGAGGCCATTGCCTTCAACGGATTGCCCGGGCAGGCGGGTGTAGGGCTCAAAAACCTTTTCGCGCATTTCGAGCGGGATCACCGGCCCGTCATTGGCAATAGTGAAACGCAGACTCTGACCTTCACGTGTCAGACTGACGCAGATCGTGCTGCCCGGCGTGCCATAGCGTGCTGCGTTGTCGAACAGGTTGCGGAACAACTGGTGCAACTTCAGATCGTCACCGAACACCCAGGCCGCCCCGGCATCCAGTCCCGTTGTCTCTATGGTCTGAGTACGCGCGCTACAAACCTGCTCCTGCTGACCGATAATTTCGTGCAACACATCACAAAGATTGATCCGCTGCAGCGAGGCCGGATCAATCTCCGCGTGAGACCGGCTCAGTGCCAGCATCTGATTGGCGAGGCGCAAACTGCGGTCCAGGCCCTTGATCAAATTTCCGGTCGACCGCAATCGCTGCTCTTCAGTATCGGCGCGAACCAGATTGTCGGCATGGATTTTCAACGCAGCCAGCGGTGTGCGCAATTCATGGGCCGCCGCATCGGTAAAGCGTCGCTCGCGTTCCAACGCCTCCTTGATTCGCGCCAGCAAGGCGTTGAGCGCCTTGATCACCGGCGCCATCTCGCGCGGCACATCGTCAATCCTGATTTCGGTCAGCGATTCCGGGCTGCGCTTGCCGATGCCCTCGGCCAATTCGGTCAGCGGATTCAAACCAAAGCGGACGACCAGATTAGCCACCAGCAACAAGGTGACCGCCCCGATGATCAAGGGCAGCATGATCGCCGAGGCAATATCGTCGGTCAGTTCGTCGCGGATCGCCTCCTGCTCGGCGACCTGCACCCAGACCTCCCCGGAACGCAGGGTAAATACATGCCAGGTCTGACCCGCCGCCTGCTCCTGAGAAAACCCCTGGCGCAAGACACCGAGCGGACTATCGGGTGCCGAGAAAGAACGAACCAGCAGTTGGCCGTCGTCCCGCCAGACCTGAAACGCGATTTTGGCCTCGTACTGGTGCCCGAATTCGGTCTGCTCGGCGTTGGGCAAGCCTTCAAGCTCATGGGGAAGTCTGATGATAATCGGCGAACTCAGGGTTGCCTTGGCCACCTGATTGGCGACCAGCGCCTCGACAATTCTGGCCGAGGTCGCCAGCCGCGCCCCAAAGACCTCATCGGCCTCATGGCGGGTTGTCGAGTAACTTGAAACCCCCGTGTAACCGAGGATAAGGAAGAGCGCGATGAGCAGACTGAAAATCAGCCGGCTGCGAATGGAGCCCTGAGCCGGGAACTTCACCGGGAATCCGACTTCAATGCGGGATCAAGCTGATAACCCACACCCCTGACTGTTTTGATAATTTCCGGGTACAGCTTCTTGCGCAAATGAAAGACATGGACATCGATGGAATTGCTCTCCACGTCCCCCTCATTGCCATAAACGGCAGCTTCCAACTGGCCGCGGCTGAGAATCCGGCTCGGCGACTCGATCAATTTCCGCAACAGCATGAATTCCCGGCGCAGTAGGGTTACCGCCTGGCCATCCAGAGTAACCGAGTGGGAAGCCAAATCAATGAGCAGCCGGCCAATGCTGATTTCGTTGCTCGCCACCCCCATGCGCCGCCTTTCGAGCGCACTCAGGCGAGCCAGCAACTCGTCCAGCTCAAAGGGCTTGATCAGGTAATCGTCCGCCCCGAGATTGAGGCCGCGCACGCGATCATGAGCGCCATCGCGGGCACTCAAAATGAGGACGGCAATCTGGTTGCCGGCGGCCCGCAGTTTGCTCAGCACCTCAAGGCCATCCATCCCGGGCAGCCCGAGATCGAGAATAATCAGGTCGAAGTCGTTCTGTTGCGCGGCGGCCAGCGCCAGTTTGCCGTCCCGTACCCACTCGTGGGCATAACGGGCAAATTCAAGGGCGTCACTGAGACCGCTGCCAAGCAACTCGTCGTCTTCAACCAGCAATATTCTCATCGTCTCTTTTTAGCAATCTTCGCCAATAGCTCATTGATTTCCTTGCGCCGGCCCTCATCAGCCAGGGCGCGTCCCTCGCGGGGCGGTGCCGCCTGGGCTTTTTTCAGGAAGCGCTCGGCACCATCCAGATCGCCGTTACGGAAAAGAAAATCAGCGTAAAAATAGTTGGGATCAATCCCGTTCGGATTCAATGCCAAACCCTTGTTCAACATCTCCAGCGCCATTTTGTCATCGCCAAAACCAATCGGCCAGCCCGGCACCTGGTAATAGAGCGAACCGAGGCTGGTATAAGCCGAACCATCCAGCGCCTTGGGATCGATGGCCAAAGCATCCTCAAAGGATTTTTTGGCATTCTTCGCCAGGCCAAGCGCCCCCAGCCCACCCTTTGCCCCGGCGTAGCTGGCTTCGATAATGCCATGCCAGATGGCAGCCGGCGCATCCTTGGGCGCTTTTTCCTTGAGCCTTGCCGATTCCTTGGCAAGCTGCTCGAAAGCCAGCTCCTGCTCCTTCTCGGGCGTCTGGTACTTGATCTTTTCCCAGGCGCTGCGCACGCGCAGAACATCATCGGGCAGGTCGGCCAATGCCATGTTCCCGACCAGGGCGAGCGTCATGGTCATGACAAATTTTGCTGTTTTTATGCGGTTCACCGCGCCCCGCAGGAAGCCCCCTTGGGGTGTAGCAGTCAGTTTTTTCATATTTACCTCGAAACAAATCATTAAATCAACTCGGCAGATGGCGTTTGATCACAGCCAGCTGCTTGCCTATGGCCTTGTCGGTAATCTGTGAGCGCAGCCGGTTGAGCACCACATAAAACTTTTCGGGCCAGCCTAAAATGCGCTCGTTTTGATTGCCCGCCAGAAAGTCCATGAAAGCCGTCGCTACCGCTTTTGGCTCGTCGCTCCGGGTGTTCAACTCGGCATTCATGGCATTGACTGCCGAAGTATTCAAGCCGGTGCGGGTAGCCCGCGGTGCGAAATAGCGAACGCGCAAGTTGCTGTCGGAAAACTCCCGGCGCAGCGCCTGGGTAAAACCGCGCAATCCGAATTTGCTGGCGCAATAGACGGCAAAGCCGGGGTAGCCGATATCGCCGAATACCGAACCGACATTGACGATCTGCGCCTCTTTCTGTGCCAGCAGGAGCGGGATGAATTTCTGGCAGAGCAGGATCGGCGAAAGCAGATTGGTTGTCAGCAGCGATTCCGTGACAGCACTGTTCTGTCCGGCAAAGGCATGAAAATCACTGACACCGGCATTGTTGACCAACAGGTTCGCGCCGCCGGGCAGCATTTTTGCCGATTCGAAAACCGCAGTTCGCCCCGCATCGGTGCCGAGATCGGCAGCAACCAGATCAATGGACAAATCTGGATATGCCACCTGCAGGTGCTGGCGCAGCGTAGCCAATTTATCGCCATCGCGCCCGACCAGCAGCATGGCTGAGCATTCGGGAGCAAGGGCCAGGGCAAAGTGCTGCCCAATACCGCCGGCGGCGCCGGTCAGCACCGCCCGATAGCGCCGGCTGCTCATGCCACCAGTTCCAGACTCGCGGCTCGCGGCCGGGGCAGTGAGCGGAAAATATCGCCATAAAGCCGGTACATGGCATTGGCTGAATGAATGATCGCCGCCTGATCCTCGGCATCGACAATCTCGTTCATCAGCTTTTCAAAGAACACGACGTGCTCAAGATCGAGGCTGCCATGTGAAGTCAGGTAGCTGAAAGCAGCCGGCGGCAAACCCAGCGTTTGACGAATGATCGTTGCCGCATTGGTCGCAATGGCTGTGCTTGTTCCTTCGAGTACATGCACCATCCCGAAGAAAGCCAGGGGATTGCCGCGGTCGATCTGGTGATAGGCGTAGGCCACCATCACTTCCGTCGCCAGCGAAGGCTGCCCTGTCCGCACGGCTTCCGGGTCGCCGCCACAGGCCGCGATATCCTGCAGAATCCATTCTTCGTGGCCGATTTCTTCTTCGATGTAGTGCGCCACCGACTTGCGCAAGCCGTTGTAATGTTCCGGCAAGCGACTGCCGCAGGCCATCAGCAACGGCACCGTATGTTTGACGTGATGGTAGGCTTGTGTCAGAAACGCCACATACTGTTCCAGCGAAATCTGACCATGCAGGGCATCGATGATGACTGGCACGCCGAACAGGCTCTGGCGGCTGATTTCAGTGGACTGCTGCAGTTTTTTAAAAAACATCATGGCTCCTGTTCATGCTGCCGGCTGGCAGATTTCACTAAAACGTTGGGTAATGGCATCGCGCCGCAGCCGGCCGTTGACCGTAGCAAGGCCATTGGCCGGGGTAAAAGGCTCGCCACTGATGACCCAGCGGGCGATCCGGGCGTAATCGGGCAGGCGCGCATTGACCTCACGAACGGCCGCCGCCAACTGATGCGGCTCAACCTTGGACGAGATTGGAACCAAAACGGCGCTCAGTGCGGCCTCGCCGTCGCCCATCACCACCACCTGAGCCAGCAGGCCGCTTTCCAGCAACAACCCTTCCGGCCATTCCGGAGAAACGTTGCGGCCGAACGAGGTAATCAGCACATTTTTCTTGCGTCCCGATATTCGTAAAAAGCCGTCTGCATCCAGCGTACCGAGGTCGCCGGTCGAAATCCAGCTCTGCGCCGGCCGGGCCGGCTCACCGAGCAAACCGGCATAACCCCGGCCCTTGACCTCGATTTCGCCGTCTGCCGCGAGACGCACGGCAACCCCCGGCAAGGGTTTGCCGACACTGCCCAGACGTTTTGCCGAGGGCGAGTTCAGGCTGACCACAGAAGCACACTCGGAAAGCCCGTAACCCTCGAAAACCGGGATACCGATTTCCTCGGCCTTCTGCAGCACTGCAAGCGGGGTTACCCCGCCACCGACCGCGACGAATTTCAGTGACAGCAACCTTTGATCCGCCGGCTTCGCTTGCCAGACAATGGCCTGCAACATTTGTGGCAGCACAATGATGCTCTCGGCCTGGTATCGGGCGATGGCATCGAGGCAGCGTTCAACATCGAAACTGCTGGAACCGCTCAAACCGACTCCCGCCAGTGGCGGCACGATGCATTGCGCCCCCAGCGACAGCGGCACGTAAATACCGGCAATGTTCTCCAGCAGCACAGCCAGCGGTAGCAGGCTCAAATGTCGGGTAACGCCGAGTTCGCCCAGCACTTTGGCCAAACCATCAACGGTGGCCAGCTGTTGCCCGGCCGTCAGGCAAACGCCTTTCGGATTGCCGGTGGTACCGGAGGTAAAGGTTATCTTTTGCGTCCCCGCCGGCAAGGCGGGCCGGGGCGAAACAGTCTGAGGAGTCGGCAGATAGGGAAAGACCTGGGCCACCGGCACGAGATGCCCGTTGAAAAATACGAACTGAATGCCCGTTGCCGCGACTAGATGCCGCACCTGGTCCGGCGAAAAAAAGGCTGGAATCGCTACCGCGCAACGCCCGGCCGAGAGCAGCGCCAGATCGGCCAGCACCCAGGCGGGGGAGTTATCGCCGACCACGCCAATCGGCAGCGCCGGATCGTGGGCCGCCAAAATATCTTCCAGCTCGGCCAGACGCCCGGCGAGGGCAAGCGGCGTCAAAGCGTGATCGGTGCCGTCACTCAGCACTGCGCCTTCCCGACCCCGGAGACTCAAAGGAATGGAGAACGGCAGGCTCATGCCGTCGTCGCCAGCGCCGCCAGCTTGTTGCGCGTCCCCATGCTGAGATAGCCCAGCAAAATACTGCCGGCCATGATCTGCGGATGCATCTCGTAATAGCTTCCCCAGCCCTGTCCACGATCGGGCAGCCGTGCCGGATCGGCCGTGGCCAGCAGGATCGGGCGCAAATCGAGACGGGAAAAGGAGTTCAGCAACGCTCGCGTGGCGGTAAAGATCACCCAACAGAAGCCCGCTTCATAGAGATACTGGACGGCGCCGGTAATCAGAAATCGAGCTGCGCCGGCGCTACTTGCCGCCAGATTTCCCACCTCGACGACCTGATCGCGCTTGACCAGCGTATCAAGCTTGTCGGAGATCTGGTGCTCGACGCTGCCACCACCGTAGTTCTCGACAAACAGCTCATTGCTACTGGCCGGGGTATAGCCCAACGCTGCCGCCCATTTGCCGTCACGGCCACGGATGCCGAGCAGAACCTGGGCAAAATGCTGCACTTTGGCGCCGTAGGTCTTTTCGAAAACCGCGCGGATAAAGTCCTCCACGGCGGCCCGCTCGGGATGCTCCGGACCAAGGACTACAAAATCTTCGGTTGATATCGCCATCGCCAAATCCTTTCGGACCCCTAATCTGATGGTACGCAGCCTACGCAGCGAAAATTATCTGAACATTAAGTGCTGTTTTTCTGAATTGAAAAACTCGCCACAGGCTTTGCTGCAGCGCAGCATGATGCTAACCTCTCGCCAAACAATTAAATTCGACTGAAGCGAGAAACAGCATGAGTGAAATCGATCTGAAAAGATTCTTCCTGGAGCAGGTTCGCCTGTTCGAGAGCTTCCCGGCCGACAAGGTTGAGGAAATCGTCATCAAATCCCGGCTCGCCACCTTCGAAGGCAACGAAGCCATTCTGGAAACCGGTGACGAAGGCAAGTTCATCGGTGTCGTGATCAGCGGCCACGCCGAGATCTCAATGACCGACAACACCGGCACCCGTTCCGTCATCAGCCAGTTGCAGGCGGGCGACGTGTTTGGCGTGATGTCGCTGCTCACCGGCGACCGCATCGTTGCCGACGTGATCGCCGGCACCCGCTGCTTCGTGCTGATGATCCCGCAGGCCGTGTTCAGCACCGACATCCTCGCCAACCCCAAGGCACTGGGCTATCTTTCCCGCCTGCTGGCCGACCGCACGCGCGCCATGTCGGTCGACATCATCACCGCCCAGGCTCGTGCCGTCGCCAAATCGAGCGACCCCTATGCCCTGACGCTGAACAGCAATGTTCCCGGCAAGGTTGTCGTGCTCAATGTCGGCCTCAGCCAGATTCATTTCGGCATTTACGACACGCACGATATCGGCTCCGACATCCACGGCATTATCGACAACGCCGACCAGAACCTCTGCCGCGTCACCGTGATGGTTGGCCCGCAGAGCAAAACCATGGAATGCGCGCCGTTCCCGATTGCCAATCTGTTCAAGGTGATGCAGGAAGCCAGCCAATTGCTCGGCGAGGCCTTCACTTTCCATCCGGAAGATGTCACCGCCATCGGCCACCGCGTGGTTCATGGCGGCAGCAAATTCTCCAGTTCGGTCGTCATCACCCCGGCGGTAATCGCCGACATCGAGTCCTTGTCGAGCTTTGCGCCGCTGCACAACCCGGTGAACGTCGAAGGCATCCGCGAAGCGATGAAGCAGTTCCCCGGCGTGCCGCATGTCGCCGTTTTCGACACCGCTTTCCACCAGACGCTGCCGCCCTACGCCTACCTGTATGGCCTGCCCTACGATCTGTACAAGCAGAACGGCATCCGTCGTTACGGCTTCCACGGCACCTCGCACCGCTATGTTTCGCTGAAGGCCGCCGAAGTATTGAAGCGCCCGCTCGGCGAACTGGAAATCGTCTCCTGCCACCTTGGCATCGGCGCCTCGCTGTGCGCCATCGATCATGGTCGCTCGGTCGACACGACGATGGGCATGACGCCGACCGATGGCCTGATCATGCCCAGCCGTTCCGGCAGCATTGATCCCGCCGTGATGATCCATCTGATGGAAAATCACCACATGTCGCCGCTGGAACTCTCCAACCTGATCAATACCGAGAGTGGCCTGAAGGGCATTTCTGGCATTTCCAGCGACATTCACGAGATCGAAGCTGCCGCCAGCGAGGGCCATCACCGTGCCCTGCTCGCCCACAAGGCTTTCTGCTATCAGGTGCGCAAGAATATCGGCGCCTATGTTGCCGCGATGGGCGGTATCGACGTCCTGGCCTTCACCGGCGATATCGGCGAAACCAGCGCCACCGTGCGTAGTCTGGCCTGTCAGGGCCTTGGCTACATGGGCATCAAGCTCGATGAGGAAAAGAACCGCAATCTCGGCAGGGTCGGCTCATATGCAGTGATCTCGACCAACGACTCGCCGGTCACCATCATCGTCATCACCAATGACGACGAGCGGTTGGTGGCCTGGGAAACGCTGCGCGCCATCGAGCGCAACCAGCTGATCCTGGCGGTCAAGGCCGAAGAGGAAGCGCCGATTCCGATCGAAATCTCGGCTCACCACGTGCACCTCTCGCAAGCCGATGTCGAAAAACTGTTCGGCCCCGGTCACCAATTGACGCCGGAACATGAGCTGTCCCAGCCGGGCCAGTTCGCCTGTGCCGAAAAAGTTCACCTGGTCGGCCCCAAGGGACGGATCGCCAATGTTCGCGTCCTCGGCCCGACCCGCAAGGAAACCCAGGTCGAGATCGCCATGACGGAGCAGTTCAAGGTCGGCATCCAGCCGCCGATCCGCCAGTCCGGCGACCTCGTCAACACGCCGGGCATCACGCTCGAAGGGCCTTACGGGACAAGCACCATTGAACGCGGCGTGATCTGCGCCCAGCGTCACATCCACATGACGCCGGAAGATGCCATGCGTTTCCGCGTTCGTGACAACTATGTAGTCCGGGTGCGCATCGAAGGCGAGCGCGAGCTGATTTACGGCGATGTCGTCGTCCGGGTCAATCCGGGCTTCCGTCTGGCCATGCACATCGATACCGATGAAGGCAATGCCGCCAACCTTCGCACCGGCATGATCGGCTACATCGAGGAAATCCAGCAGCGGCATTAAGCGCGCCGGCTGAGCAAGTAAAAAGGGTGACCGCGGTCACCCTTTTTTACTTGCCGATTCACTCTCGCCGCCTCAAGCCTCCGGTAGCGCATCGATGCTGGCGCAAATGATGCCCAGCTCTGCCTCGATCTCGGGAATTGCCGCATAAATCGTGTCGACCGCAGCATTGGCCCGGATCTGGGCATTGAGCTGGGCGGCCAACTGGTAGAGACGGTTGATGCAGAGCGTGCCGGCGACTCCCTTGAGCGAATGAATGGTGAGCTCAGCGCTGGTCATGTCACCTTCAGCCAGCGCACCGCGCAGACGATCAATATCGTCGCGATGGTTGGCCGAGAACATCCGTAACAAACGGGTAAAACGCTCTTCGCTACCCCGCATCATGGCCAGGCCGGCGTCGATATCGATGCCGGAAATCAATTGCAGCGGGCTATCCGGGTTGAACCCGGCGCTCGGCATGACCACAAGCGTTTCCGGCGCGGCGACCCGGCGCCGGGGCAGCCATTTGAGCAAGGCGGTATAGAGCGCCGCCGGGTCCACCGGCTTGGCGACAAAGTCGTTCATGCCGGCGTCCATGCAGGCCTGCCTGTCCTCGGCGAAGGCGTTTGCCGTCATTGCCAGAATGGGAATCGCCACCGGCTCCGGATTGGTGCGGATGCGCTGTGTCGCCTCCAAACCATCCATAACCGGCATCTGCATGTCCATCAGGATCAGGTCAATTTGCTCATCGCGCAGTTTCTGCAAGGCTACCGCCCCATTCTCGGCCAGCACCACCTGCATCCCGACATCCTGGAGCAACTCCAGCGCAACCTCCTGGTTGATCGGGTTATCTTCGCAGATCAGCACGCGGCTACCGGCGTAGTCACGCCGCAAGACGACTTCCGCCGCCTCACCGGGAGGCGTTACGGGCGCTGCAAGCCGGGCCTGAACAGCGGTATTGGCCGAAGCTCGGCCAAAATGCGCGGTGAACCAGAAAGTGCTGCCCTGACCAGGCGTACTCGTTACCCCGGCCTCCCCCCCCATCAACTCGGCGAGACGGCGGGTAATGGCGAGGCCGAGACCATTCCCGCCATAATTGCGCGTTGTTGAATTGTCGGCTTGCTCGAAGGTGCTGAATAGCCGCTCCATCGCCGAGGCTTCGACACCAATGCCGGTATCGCTGACCTCAAAGCGCAGCACGACGCGATCATCGCTCTGCTCGACCAGCTTGCTGCTCAATACGACCGAACCGTGCTCGGTAAACTTGACCGCATTGCCGAGGTAGTTGAGCAGGGCCTGGCTCAAGCGTGTCGGATCGCCCTGCAGCCGGCCGGACAGTTCCGGCGCCGGCGCAATCCGCAAGGCCAGCCCTTTCGCGTCGGCCCGGTCGCGCACAACGCTGACGACGCGCTCCATCAACGGTGCCAGATCGAATTCAATGCTTTCCACTTCCAGCTTGCCGGCCTCGATCTTGGAAATATCGAGCACATCGTTGATGACCGCCAGCAAGTGATCGGCTGATTCCCGAATCTTGCCGAGCTTCTCGACTTGCCCCGAATCCTGCGCGCTGCGCTGCAACAGGTGGGTCAGTCCGATAATGGCGTTCATCGGCGTCCGGATTTCGTGGCTCATATTCGCCAGGAAAGCGCTCTTCGCCTGGTTCGCCACCTCGGCGGCCTCCTTGGCAGCCGCCAATTCGGCGGTCCGCTGCTCGACCAGTTCCTCAAGATGATGGCGGTGCCGGTCCAGTTCCTCACCAATACGTTTTTTCTCGGTGATGTCCTGCTTCACCGCCAGGTAATGGGTGGTCGTCCCATCCGGCTGGCGAATCGGCGAAATCAGGGCATGCTCGTAATAGATCTCGCCATTCTTGCGGCGGTTGATCAGTTGCCCGGACCACGCCCGGCCCTTGGCCAGCGCCCCCCAGAGCGCTTCGTAAGTGGTGCGCGGCGTCAGGCCGGACTGTAGTATCCGGGAGTTTTTACCCAAGATTTCGTCGAGTGTGTAACCGCTACCATCGAGAAAAGCCTGATTGACGTATTCAATATTGGCATCCAGATCCGAAATCACCACCGCTTCCGGACTTTGCTCGACCGCCAGCGAAAGCTTGCGCAATGTCGCCTCGGCGATTTTTTGATCTTCAAGAATACTGAGCAGCGCCAGGCGCGAGGCATCGGCCTGGGCAAGCAAGTCCTGCATCTCGGCCCTTGCCTCTGCCGCGGATGACTGATCGGCCACCTTGTCGCTCACGTTGCGCGATAGCACCATGAAACGACGTGGCGCCCAGTCACCGGGTTTCAGGGTGACCGACAATTCAAACCATTGCGCCCCTCCGGGCAAAGGCAAGAGGCAACGCTGGCCGCGTGAGCGCCCGGTCTCTGCCGCTTCCTTCAAGGCGGCGTGGCAAACCGCTACGGCATCGGGCGGCATCACCTCGTCGAAACGTTTACCAAGCAAGGCTTCCCGGGAGAGCAGCAACTCATCCCCCTCATTGGCCCAGATGTTCAGATAAAGCCCGGTTTCGTCCACCTCAAAAAGCAGATCGGGGATGGCACTCAGGGTGGCTTCGAGTTCATTGCTGACTTCGCGCAAGGCGTTCTTGATCCGCTGCTGCTCGGTGATATCGGTCGATACGCCAAGCAGGCCGATAATTTTGCCAGCGCCATCACGCATCGGCACTTTGACCGAAAGAAAGACCTGTTTGTCACCACCGGACTGGAGGATGCTTTCTTCGATCTGGCGTAAAGACTCGCCGTGCCCGATTACCCGCTGATCATTCTGGCGCAGGTTGGCAGCCGTCGCGGCATCGAAAAATACCGCATCCTCATGCCCGACGATCTCGGCCAGCGGCCGTTGTATCAGATCGCAGACCGCCTGATTGGCAAACTGGTAGCGAAAATCGGTCCCTTTAATGTAGATGAAAGCGCCTACCCCATTCACAATCGCACTCAGACGCCGCCGCTCAGCCTCCAGTTCACGGGTCCGGCTGCCGACCTCCCGACGTAACAGGAAATTCCAGCCGAGCAGCAGCAAACCAAGGCCGAGCACCGCCAGCAATACGAAAACGGTCTTTTTGCCGAAAAACTTGACCGGCAAGGCGCGGCCCATCCACTTGTCCCGCAGGGCCTCATATTCGTTACTGGAAATTGCCGAAAATCCACGGTTGACCGTAGCAAGCAAGGCGCTGTTTTGCTTTTTGACCGCACGGTGAAACTGCCCGGTATAGAGCGTGAAAGCCTGACGGAACTCCTTTTCGGCACCGGCGCGAGCCAGTAAAAAATGCGCCGGCGGTTCGTCCAGGCAGAAAACCCGGACCTCACCCGCCACCGCGGCCCCGACCAGCACCTCGTAACTCGGATAGGTATCGATACGGACGACACCACTCTCCATCAACCGATCAATGCAGGCGTCACCCGCCTTGGCCCCCACCGAAAACGCCTTGAGGGTTTTCGGGCTATCGATTCCCTGAATATTCTGGTGCACGAAAATCTGTACTGGCAGATCGGCGTAAGGCGGCGAGAACGCCATTGTTTTTTGCCGCTCGGGGGTGTTGAAAACCGTATCGAGGACATCAGCCTCGTCCAAGCCAAAGCGCTTTTGTGCCAATGACCAATCCGATGCCTTGATGTCCACTGCAATGCCAGTCTTTTGCGACCACAAAGCCCAGGCATCGATCAGATAGCCCTTGAGTTGGCCATCTTCATCGCGGAAAACATAAGGCGGGTAGTTGTCGTCAGCCGCGACGACGATACGCTCGGGCAAACCATCGGCCGCGCTGCAAAAGCCGGACAAAAAAAACAGCCAGAAAACCAGGAGGACTTTGCCCGGATTTTTTACGGCCCACATCATGCGGATTCACCACCTGCCACACTGCCATAGCGCGGCGCCTCGCCCAGACGGGCAAGCAGGAGATTGACCTCACGCTTGAGTTCCAGCACCCGACCTTCGCGGCCCAGGGTCAGTTGCTGCCAGCGACGCAATTCGTCAATCATGCCGTGCAGTTCCGCCTCGCGCTGCGTGCCTTCGAGCGCAATGGCGGCCAGCGCCGTCGCGGTTTCGACATAACGACGAATGATCGGACTGACCGCCGGACAGGGAAATGGCCAATAGACGGCAAACGTACCGAGCACCTTGCCGACACTGGAAAATATCGGTGACGACCAGCAGGCGGCCAGGCCATGCCGCAGCGCCAGATCCGCATAGTTTGCCCACAAGGGGTTGGTCGCGATATCCGCGACAAAAACAGCCTCACCCAGATAGGCCGAAGTCCCGCAGGAGCCTTCCGTCGGGCCGATTTCTGCACCATCGATGGCGAGACAAAACTCACGCGGCAAACCGGGCGCGGCACAATGCACCAGATGCTTGCCACTTTGGTCGAGGAGCAGCACCGAGCAGCGAATATCGAGTTCCTGATCCTCGATCTCGCGGGCGATGAAATCGAGCACATCGGCCAGCGGCGCACCGATCGAAATATGCTGCAGGATGGCATTGCCGAATTCAAGCAGGGCTTGCTGCTGACGCCGCTCGGTGACATCGGTGAAGGTGGTGAGCCAACCTTCGCCGAGCGTGACACCGGAAATTTCGGCGACCCGGATCGAACCATCCTTGCAGCACACCCGGTAGTCAACCGGGCGAATGACACCATCGGCGCCGGCCGCAAGACGCAACGACTCTTCCCAGGTTTCACGCGCCCAGGTTCGATAAGTTTCATCCGGATAAGCGCAAGCCGCCCATGTGTTGAGATCGGGGATATCGCGCAACTGGTAACCAAACACTTCCGTGAAGTGGCGGTTGATAAACACGACCTCTTCCCGCGCATTGAGATAACCGACCGGCAAGGGCAGATTTTCCATCAGCGTGCGAAAGCGCGCCTCGCTCTGGCGCAGCTGCAAGGCCGACGTCTTTTGCTCATGGATATCGATGGCCACGCCCACCGAGCGCAGTGGCTGGCCCTCGCTGTCGCGCTCGAAGACGCGGCCACGCGATGAAACCCAGCGGATCTCGCCATCACCACCGATAACCCGGTAATCGATCGAGAACTTCTCCGGCGTGACGGCCAGCGATTCGCGAAAGGCCGTCGCAACGCGCTCCCGGTCTTCCGGATCAATGCGCAGCAGCACGTCGTCCAGTTTTTCGTACGCCCGCTCGGCGGAGAGCTTGAGTAACCTGTTGAGTCCCGAGCTGCGGATCAAAATCTCGCTCCGATGATCGTATTCCCAGATGCCGACACCGGTTGCTTCGAGCACCAGACCCAGACGATTTTCGAGCTGGTTACGGCTTTCTTCGACCAGGATGATGCCCAGGCGCTCCAGCATGTGATGCTGGCTGAGCGCGCCCACCATGCGTCCCGCAGCATCGACGACGACCAGATGACGCAGGCCGCTTTCATCCATTTGCCGCGCTGCTTCGGCAACCGGGGTATCGGGACTGATCGTCCGCAGCGGCACGGTCATCACCTCGCCCACCTTGACCGAGGCCGGATCAAGGCGCCGGGCCAGCATGCGCGGCACATCGCGCTCGGTCAGGATGCCACTGGGCTGGCCCTCCCGCCCGACGACGATGTAATCGAGCGAGCGCGACGACATTGATTGCAGGGCGGCAGCCAATGAATGCTCGGGGTCGATCAGTTCAACACTCTGATCCATCACCACCCCGAGGCTTTGAATGGCCTGATAGGTTTCAAGCCCGAGATGGCGCCGGAAATCGGTCTCGCTGGCCACGCCCTTCAGGATGCCAGCTTCATCGACCCAGACCAGATGGCGCACCGCCTGATTGGACATCATCAACTGGGCCGCAGAAAAATCGAGATCGAAACGCGTGGTCAACAACGGCACGCTCATCACGGCGCCTACCAGCAAGCCGTCAGTCATGCCGGTGCAGATCAGCCGGAGCAGATCGCGCTCGGTAATTATGCCGACCGGCTTCCCCTGTTCGACGACAACCAGGGAGGAACGCCGATTCTCGGCAAACAGCTGGATCGCCTCTGCAAGCAGCATCTCCGGGTTCACGGTCGACACCCGGGTGCTGGCAATATCGCAGAGGCGGAGTTCGGAAGCTGGGTTCATGAGATTGCTGGTTGGCGAACGTCGTAATACTAGCCTACTCTTTTGCCCACCGGGCGTTTGCGGCCGCCCACACCTCCGCCAACCGTACTCGCACACCCCTCACAGCCCCGCATGGTGTACACCGCGCGCCGCAGCATTCAAACTACCCACTCTTCAAGCCTATGGCAGGACGCCCGATGCAAAACGAACGCTTTATTCCGGGTAAAGATGCCTCTCTTGAACATTCCATTACCTCGATGCAAGCCAAGCTGAGCGCCCGCGGCTTCGATATCGAGGATATGTTCCTGGCTCAAGCCGGTCGATAG
>CAYWNX010000010.1:19993-20237 GCA_964459735.1 uncultured Dechloromonas sp.
GCGTCTGGTCGGTGCATGCCCGCAATCGCGAATGCCCGCTGATGTTCACCAACGGCAAAGGCGCCACCAAGCTGGCCGCACACGCCAGTGCATCGAAACCCTGCTCGACATGGACGATCCGAATGCCTACGAAGCCGCGCTGGTCGGGCTGTACGGCGATGAAACACTGAATCAGGAGACCGATCTGATCGACGGCGACCTGCGTTTCTTCGGCCTCAAATCACCAGATCTGAATCTGGCAGGC
>CAYWNX010000011.1:0-1909 GCA_964459735.1 uncultured Dechloromonas sp.
GCCCCGCCGACCAAGATGGACGCCCTCATCCTCACCGAAGAAGGCTACTACTCGGTCCTCGGCAAGTCCGGCGCCCGCATGGAAATGCCGGGCTGCTCGCTGTGCATGGGCAACCAGGCACAGATCCGCAAGGGTTCCACCGCGATCTCCACCTCCACCCGCAACTTCCCGAACCGCCTCGGCATCGACACCCAGGTGTACCTCGGTTCCGCCGAATTGGCCGCCATGTGCGCGCTGGCCGGCCGGATCGTGACGGTGCCGGAGTACATGGAGCAGATCAAGCTGGTGAATGCCAAGGCGGCCGACGTCTATCGTTATATGAACTTCGACCAGATTCCGTCGTTTGTGGAGCAGGCTGAGACGGTCGAGATGTAATTTGCGAAATTCGACGCTTTTTTAGCGTCGACCGCAGCACAAGCCCCTGTCGGGAAACCGGCGGGGGCTTTTTTCTGCTGCTTGGAAAAAAACGGTATCTGGCCGTTCGAGAACAAGATTCTGCCGGACATCCGGAGTTAAACTCCATCAACAAAATTTGGTGGTAATTTGCTTGGCAATGGCTGGATCGCCCTTAATGGACTGCCATGCTGTTCAAGCTAAAATATCCGTTCTTCAGGGGGCCTGGAGTGGAGCTTTACGCTAACTGCCTAATTATGCAAAATACTTGCTGGATTTTAAATTCGACTTTACCTCAAACCCTTATGGAAGTAACAGGCGGTTGCACCTTGGAAAGATCTCATCAAGCTTCATCGCCAGGATTCCTGATACCTGCCCATGGCCAACACTAACTCCCAAGGCACTGTCCCGCCAGCCCGTTGGCGCTGGAAGCTCTATCTTTCCATGGGTATTCTCGTCTTGTTCACGGCAATTGCCGCCGCAGGCTGGATCGAACTGCAGGAATCCCACTTTCAGGCCCGGTTCTTCGCAGAACAGGCGAAAGAGTCGACCTGGATTGTTGAAGCTGGCGGTGACAAAGACATTTGGTTTCCCACTGACGGGCCATATGACCAACGTCTGGGTTATGCGCAGATGCAGGGCTTCCTGCCCCGCCTGAAGACAGCGGGATTCACGATTGCCGCCCAGGCGCGGCAATCCGCAGGCTTTCGTGAGATTGTCGGGCGCGGCTACTTTCCCATCTACCGGGAAAAATCCCAGGCCGGCCTGAGCATCCTTGATCGTCACGATCAGCCCCTTTACACCAGTCGCTCGCCCCGACTGCAATATGCCAGTTTCGAAGCAATTCCCCCGGTGCTGGTGGAAGCTCTCCTGTTTATCGAAAACCGCGATCTGCTCGATCCAGAACGCCTGAAACTCAATCCGGCAGTCGATTGGGGCCGATTTGCCCGGGTTGCCGTAGAGCAGACCCGACGTCGACTCAATCTTGGTGGCGGGCGGGCTGGTGGTAGCACTTTGGCAACGCAGATCGAGAAATTCCGCCACTCCCCTGGTGGGCGAACCCACAATACCGAAGACAAGCTGCAACAAATGATGTCCGGCGCCCTCCGCGCCTATCAGGATGGTGAAGAAACGCTGCCTGCCCGCCAACGCATCGTCCTCGACTTCTTCAATTCGGTTCCCTTGGGCGGTGTGGCGGGGTACGGCGAGGTTATAGGTTTGGGTGATGGACTTGGTGCGTGGTACGGGCAAGATTTCTCCCGCCTGAACCAACTTCTGGCCGATCCCAATGCTGACCTCGGTGAACGGGCGAAAGCCTTCAAGAAAGCGCTCTCTCTGCTCGTCGCCCAACGCCGGCCGACGGGCTTGCTCGGCGATACCACGGGGCGCCTCAATGAGCTCACCGATAGTTATATCCGCCTTTTGGCCGATGACAAACTGATTCCTGCCGAGTTGCGCGAGGCTGCCCTTGAAGTGCAAATCAGCCCGGCTCACCAGGCCCGGATTGTCGACGAGA
>CAYWNX010000011.1:1919-20006 GCA_964459735.1 uncultured Dechloromonas sp.
ACCCTAGGCGATCTCCTCAATGTCGAGAATTTCTATGCCCTCGACCGTATCGACCTGAATGCCCACAGCACTTTTGATGGCCCTAGCCAGCAGGCGGTAACCCGTATCCTCGGCCGTCTCGCCGACCCCGCCTTTATTGCTTGCGCCGGCCTCAAGGAAGTCCGGCTACTTGCCAAGGGCGATCCCAAGCAGGTGAACTATAGCCTTACCCTCTACGAGCGGACCGAGGATGCCAATGTGCTGCGTATCCAGGCCGATAACCTGGACCAGCCCCTGGATATCAACGCCGGGACCAAACTTGATCTGGGTTCGAGTGCCAAGTTCCGGACCCTGGTTTCCTACCTTCTTGTCATCGCCGATCTGCACCAGCGCTACAGCCCGCTAAGTCCGGAAGATCTGGCAAAATTGCCGCGCCACCCGGCCGACCGTCTCAGTAACTGGGCTATCGACACTCTGCGCAACAACTCGGGAATGACCCTTGAAGCCCTGCTGGAAGCTGCGATGGAACGCCGCTATTCGGCCAGCCCCGGCGAAACTTTCTTCACCGGCGGCGGCATCCACCGCTTCAACAATTTCAAGCACGAGGACGATGGCAAGAACCCGAGCGTCGCCGAAGCCCTGGAACAGTCGGTGAATCTCTCTTTCGTGCGCATCATGCGCGATGTCTCTCACTACCACGCCTACGAAGCGGTCAATTCCCCGGCCCGCAGCCTGCGGGAGGGTGACGCCGCTGCCCGCGAAGTCTTCCTTAACCGTTTTACTGAAAGGGAAGGCCTCGGCTTTCTACGTACCTACTGGCACAAATACCGTGACGTGGCGCCGGAAGAGCGCCTCGAAGTCCTCAGCGATTCAGTGCCTGCCCGGCCCGGTCCCCAGGCAGCCGCTTACCTGAGTGTGGTGCCGCAAAGCGATTTCGTCAGCTTCGCCGCCTTCATGCGCCAGCGCCTGGGTGACAAGGCCGGCACCGACGGCGGCCTGCGCCGCCTCTTCGATGCCCACGCTACCCGCCAATACAGCCTGGCTGACCAGGGTTATCTGGCCCGGGTCCATCCCCTGGAACTCTGGTTGGTCCGCCATCTGCAGCGGCAACCGAACGCGACGCTCAAGGAGATCGTAGCAGCCAGCGTCGACGCGCGCCGTGCCGCTTCACAGTGGCTCTATGCCACGCGCTTCAAGCATGCCCAGCAGGTGCGTATCGACATCATTGTCGAAGTGGTGACTTTCGAGCGTATTGCCGATGAGTGGCGGCGTCTTGGCTACCCCTTCGAGCATCTGGTGCCTTCCCTGGCCACCGCCATCGGCAGTTCGGCGGACCGACCGGCCGCCCTCGCCGAGTTGATGGGAATCGTGGTTAACGATGGTATCCGTCGCCCGACGGTGCGCATTGACGAACTCCTGTTCGCTGCCGGGACACCCTTTGAAACCCGCCTCAAGCGACAGCCCGAACCCGGGGTGAGGGTGATGCCAGTTGAAGTCGCTCAGGTGACTCGCCGTGCCCTGCTGCGTGTTGTCGATAGCGGCACCGCCCGTCGCGTCAAGGGGGTCTATCGGGACGACCAGGACACTCCGCTGGCAGTGGGCGGCAAGACCGGTACCGGCGACCATCGCAGCAAAGTCATCGGTGCCGACGGCGGTGTGCGCAGTGCCAAGGTGATGAACCGTGCCGCCACCTTTGCCTTCTATATTGGCCAGCGTTTCTACGGCGTCGTCACCGCTTTCGTTCCCGGTTCGAAGGCCGCCGACTACGACTTTACTTCAGCCCTGCCGGTGCAAATCCTCAAGGAAATGGAGCCAGCCTTGCGACCCCTGATCTCGGAACGTCCTGCAGCGGCGGGCGCGTGCCAGGGTTGATTGGCCGAGCGTGAGCACGATTGGCAAAGCGCTTCCCTTACCGGGAGCGCTGGTCAATTCAAGCAGCCGTCCGCAGGTCCGTTGCTGAAATGAAATCCCATCATGAAGCCTGAAGATTTATTATTGCTGGTTACCCGCAGCATGCCTTACGGCAAGCACAAGGGGCGTCTGATTGCCGACTTGCCGGGAAATTACCTTAACTGGTTTGCGCGTGAGGGCTTTCCCACAGGGGAAATCGGCCGTTTGCTGGCCCTGATGCAGGAGCTTGATCACAATGGCTTGTCATCGCTGCTTGATCCCTTGCGGCAGCGCTGATTTGATTCTACTGGTCCAAAATAAAGCCGGTTGCTGCGGTCGACCGGCTTTATTTGGTGAAATCCAGGTAAGCCTTATTTCACATTGAATTGTTCGCGCAGGCAGGTCATGTGCTCGGGGCCGAGTTTGTCCTTGCAGGCTTCGCGGGCCTTGTTGTTCAACTCGCAACGTTGTGGATCAACCGCTTTGCTGCATTCCGCCATGGGCATCTTCTGCTGGACACACTGGCGGAAAGCCGGGCCGGTCTGGCTCCTGCATTCCTGATAGACCTTTTTGCGGGCCCCGCATTGTTGCGGGTTGGCCGACTTGCTGCAGTCGAAATTCTGCATTTGCTCGCCCATGCATTGGCGGTGATCGGGGCCGGCTTTGTCCTTGCAGGCTTCGCGCGCCTGGACACGCGCCTGTTGGTGTGCTTTGCAAGCTTCAGGATTGGCTGTCTGCATGCAATCCCGTGGTCCTCGCTGGCCAGCTCGGTGATAACCGCCACCCATGCCGGATGATGTGCCGCTCATGCCCGGACCGCCCATGCCTGGGCCGGGTTGAGCCATTGCTGGCAGGCTGAGCAATGATGCCATCAAGGCGCTGCCAATCATCATTAAACGTGTGTTCATGAGTCTCTCCTTGTTGTTGGTTCGCTTTCATTCTAGGAGCCTTCAGCTGCCTTGCAATACCTACTTGTAAATGAATGCAAGGGGATTGCGGGATGCTTACAAAGCCTTACGTATGCCATGCTATATTTCTTCAAATGAATGAAAGCAATGTTTCCGAGCACAAACTGACAATTTCCGAAGTGCTGGACTGGATGGTCGCCGATGAACTCGTTGAGCGGGATGTCGCTGAAGCACTGAAGGTGGAACGGCGCCTGCATGGCGGCAAGGTTCACCCTCTGATCGTGCTGGCCGACCAGAAGTGGCGCACGATCAAGCCGCCGGTACGGCTGCTGACGCTGGAAGTACTGACCGAGTGGCTGGCGGGGAAAACCTGCCTCGACTATCTGCACATTGATCCTCTGAAAATTGATTTCACCGGTGTGGCGGAGGTCATGTCCAGCGCCTACGCGGCGCGTTTTGGCATCCTGCCCGTGCAGGTGACGACGCGCGAAGTGGTAGTGGCGACCGCGGAGCCTTACCTGAAAGCCTGGACGGAGGATCTCAAGCCTATTCTGCGCAAGGAAATCCGCTTGGTGATGGCCAATCCGGAGGACATCGAGCGCTATCTGGTCGAATTTTTCAATCTGGCGAAGTCGGTCAAGAAGGCGGCGGCCAGGGGCGAGATCAACTCCGGGCTGTCCAGCTTCGAACAACTGGTCGAACTGGGCAAGGTCAATAAACAGTTCGATGCCAATGACCAGCATATCGTCCATATCGTCGATTGGCTCTGGCAATACGCTTTCGATCAGCGGGCCTCGGATATTCACATTGAACCACGCCGGGACATGGGAATCGTCCGCTTCCGGATCGATGGCGTGCTGCATCAGGTCTATCAGATTCCGATGACGGTGATGAATGCGATGACCAGTCGCATCAAGCTGTTGGGTCGTATGGATGTGATCGAAAAGCGGCGGCCGCAGGATGGCCGGGTCAAGACGCGAACACCGGGCGGTCGGGAAGTTGAACTCCGGCTGTCTACACTGCCAACGGCCTTTGGCGAAAAACTGGTGATGCGGATTTTTGACCCCGAAGTGCTGGTCCGCGACCTGCGTTCCCTCGGTTTTTCCGAGGAGGATCAGACGCGCTGGAAGCAGATGACCAAGTCGCCCAACGGCATCATTCTGGTTACCGGCCCGACCGGTTCAGGCAAGACGACGACGCTCTACACGACGCTGAAGCAACTGGCGACGCCGGAAGTGAATGTCTGCACCATTGAAGATCCGATTGAAATGGTTGAGCCGTCGTTCAACCAGATGCAAGTGCAGCACAGCATCAATATCAGTTTTGTCGACGGCATCCGGGCCTTGATGCGGCAGGATCCGGATATTGTGATGATCGGTGAAATCCGCGACCTGGAAACGGCCGAAATGGCCATCCAGGCTGCCTTGACCGGCCATCTCGTACTCTCCACCCTGCATACCAACGATGCGCCGTCGGCCATTACCCGTTTGCTGGACCTGGGCGTACCGGCTTATCTGATCAACTCAACGCTGCTCGGCGTCATGGCACAGCGCCTGGTCCGCACGCTCTGTCCGCATTGCAAGAAGCCGTACCAGACGCGGGAGGACCAGCGGACGACTTGGCGCTCGCTGGTCGCGCCCTGGAAGTCCGGTGAGCCGGCGCAGATGTACGAGCCGGTCGGCTGTCTGGAGTGCCGGATGACCGGCTATAGCGGCCGGGTTGGCATCTACGAAATCCTGGTCAATTCGCCCGAGATTCGCAAGCTGATCAAGCCCTTGACCGACATCCCCAAGGTTCGTGAGCAGGCCTATCGGGAGGGTATGCGTCCGCTGCGTATTTCCGGTGCCCTCAAGGTGGCGCAAGGCACGACCTCGCTGGAGGAGGTGATCAAGGTTGCCCCGCCGGCGGATGACGTCTGAGCGTAATTTACCCCAGCGTCAAATCAGGCTGGCCTTGCGGCGCACCGCGTCGACATAGGCCATTGCGTCCATCGGTTTGCCTTCACGCTGGCCCCGCCAGATCGTTTCACCGAGGCATTCCAGCAGTACATGCTCGGCATCGTGCTGCTCCATTCGCGAGCGCAGGCTGTCGAAGGCGGCGCGGATGCCGGGCGGCTGGTCGATGCTGACCTGCTCATAAATGGCCAGATGCAGTGAAAGATGCAGGAACGGATTCATCTGCCCACCTTCCGGCGTCCATTCCTTTTCCAGCGCGCCGGCTGTATCGGCCAACAGGGCGTGGTATTCCGGATGGCGGACGGCCAGATCGGCGGCGGTGACTTCAGCGCCAACCAGTGGCAGGCGTTCCAGGTGTTTTCTCCAGGCATCGCAAAAAAACTGGCGAACCTGATCGCGCGACGGACTAAACATGGCTGCTTTCAAAAAGTAGGGTGATAACGGCATTGTGAAACAAGCGGTTCTTGCCGGCGCCCGGCGCAATCTGGCCGCAACCATAGGCGCCGAGGAGCGGGGTGCCGGGAAACTGCTCACGGAAGGCCAGCAGATCGCGGTCGTCGTTGCCGTAGAACAAGGGGCCGCGACCGATGCAGGAAAACATCAAGGCGAAATCCGGCATTTTTTCCGGGTTGACCGCAGCAAGCAGTTTTTCCCGCATCTCCTGTTCGGCCAAAAGTGGCTGGCGGATTGCCCAGTTGATGCTTTCGCCTTCATCAAGCGTGGAAGCCAGCGTCATTGAGCCGTCGGCATTAATCGAAAGGATATCGATCCCCGGTTTGTCAGCCTGGCGCAGGGCGCTGATCTGGTGCAGCGGCGGGTCCTGGCGCAACTCGGCGGGCAGGGCACGGATTAGGCTGGCGGCGGCGCTTTGGCCGCCGATTCGACGCAGTTCGTAACCGTCGCTTTGGTCTACCGTTTGCGCCTTGCCCAGAAGGCGCAGGCCGGTGGCTAGCGCCAATCGGCTATGCAGGCCAGGCAGTTGAATTTCGGCGCAATTATTGGCGGCCTGTCGACCATGCGCCCAGACCGCAGCATCGGTGTCGAGCAAACCGGCACGCTCCGGGCCGCTTTGCCAATCAAAAGGCAGTGTGCCGTGGCCGCTGAAGGCGAGTCTCGGGCCTTCGGCTGCTCTGCTGTCAGCGGCATCGGCAGCAAAGACCAAGGCTGCCGCAGCCGCTTGGTCGATCTGCCAGCCGCGCTCGATGAACAGACCGCTCGCTGTGCAACCACTGACCTGGGTGGTGCCGGCGGCGCGGGCAGCGGCGAGGATGGCGGGTTGCGGATTGCGGCTGAAATCCCGGCTGAGCAGCAGGATCACCTGTTCGGCACGCTCCAGCCCCGCTGCAGCCAGAGCCGAGAGTACGGCAGCTTCGGCCAGTTCCGGGCCGGGATGGCGACCTGCGTGCGGCACCGAGACCAGGCTGCTGGCTACCTTCACAAGGTCTTGCCTTTGTAAGCGCAGAGGTCGGCGACGACGCAGCGTTCGCATTCCGGCTTGCGCGCCTTGCAGATATAGCGGCCGTGCAGGATCAGCCAATGGTGGGCGTCTTTTTTGTATTCATCTGGCGTGACACGCAACAGCTTCTGCTCGACCTCGACGACGGTTTTGCCGGGCGCCAGGCCAGTGCGGTTACCGAGGCGGAAAATATGGGTGTCGACGGCGATGGTTGGCTGGCCGAAGGCGGTGTTGAGTACGACGTTGGCTGTCTTGCGGCCAACGCCGGGCAGGGCTTCGAGGCTGGCCCGGTCGTTCGGTACATTGCCGCCATGCTGTTCAAGCAGGATGCGGCAGGTGGCGATGACGTTTTTGGCCTTGGTTCGGTAAAGCCCGATGGTCTTGATATATTCGCTGAGCCCTTCGATACCGAGTTCGGCCATTTTGTCCGGCGTCGGTGCCATCCGGAAAAGGCTGGCCGTGGCTTTGTTGACGCCAACGTCAGTTGCCTGTGCCGAGAGAATGACGGCGATCAGCAGTTGAAACGGTGTGACGTAGTTCAGTTCGGTGGTTGGCGCCGGGTTGGCGGCGCGCAAACGGGCGTAGAACTGCTCAATATCGGCTTTTTTCACGGCTTATCGGTGGGATGGGTTGTCAGGCATTGGAGAATACGCGATATTGTTCAAAACAAATTTTACCAAACAGAGAAGGATGAGAGTTCTGATGCCGCTGACTCCAGACGCCGACAAGATTGTGCTTTCACAACTGGTGGAGGGCAATCCCGTGGCAACGATCGTCATTGACGCCGAGCATCGGGTAACGCACTGGAATCGCGCCTGCGCCCAGTTGACCGGAATGCCGGCCGAAAAAATCATCGGTACCCGGGAGCAATGGCGGGCTTTTTACGCCGAACCTCGCCCGATCATGGCGGATCTGATTGTTGAAGGTGCTCTGGAAGCTGCGGTCGACCATTTTTATCACGGTAAATTCAAACGCTCCGAACTGATCGATGGCGCCTTTGAGGCCGAGGATTTTTTCCCCACTTTCGGCAAGGGCGGGCGCTGGCTGTTTTTTACCGCGGCAGCGATCCGCAACGCCCAGGACGAGATTATCGGTGCCATCGAAACCTTGCAGGATGTGACCGCACGTCGGTCTGCTGAAGAGGCCTTGCGTAAAAGTGAAGAGCGTTATCGCCAGCTGAGCCTGACCGATTCGCTGACCGGCCTGTTCAATTCCCGTTTCCTGCACCAGCGACTGCAAAGTGAAATGGAAAGGGCGGCACGCTACCAGCGGCCTCTCTCCCTGCTTGTGCTTGATTGCGACAATTTCAAGTCGATCAATGATCGTTTCGGCCACCTTGACGGCGATAAGGTGTTGCAAGCGCTGGCTGGCGTGATTGCCAGCTGCCTGCGTAGTTCTGATAGCGGATTCCGTTATGGTGGCGAGGAGTTTGTCCTGCTCCTGCCTGAAACGACAGCTGACGCAGCACGCATGCTCGCCGAACGACTGTGCCTCTCTTTTGCTGACGAAGTGGTCGAATCCGCAACCGGACTGCCGATTCGCTGTACGGTGAGTATTGGTGTCGCCGAATCGTTTGGTCACGAGTCTGAAAATTCATTGATTCGACGTGCCGATGACGCAAGCTACGAAGCAAAGCGGCGTGGCAAAAACTGTGTCTTTGTCGCTGAATCGCCGAGCTGAAGAATTTTCGATTTATCGGGTCGACCGCAACTGGCCAGCTGGATAGGCTGGCTATCCCTCGGAAGTTTGGCGGCGCGGCAAAAAATTAAGCGTGGCGGCTTTCTGTTTTGTGGGCGGTGCGGACCTGGCACGTAGTTGCCCGCAACCACCGTCGATATCCTGCCCGGCCGAATTGCGCAGCTTGGTCAGGATGTGGCGTGAATGCAGACTCTTGGCCAGCGCTCTTGCCCGCTCCGTTGACGGGCGCTTGAAACCCAGATCGTCGATCGTGTTGTAGGGAATCAGATTCATGATGGCGTATTTGCCGGTCAGCAGGCGGACGATGTTGTCCATTTCCTCTTCGCTGTCATTGATCCCGTCGAGCAGCGTCCATTGGTACTGGATCGGATAACCGGTGCGCCGGGCGTATTGCTCGCCAAGTTCGACAAGTTCCGACGGATCGATGCGCGGCGCCTTGGGCAGCAGGCGGACGCGCAACTCGGCATTGGTCGTATGCAGCGACAGGGCGAGGGCCGGCTTGACGGCTTGCAGCGGCAGACGCTCGAAAACCCGCCGATCGCCGACGGTGGAAAAAACCAGATTCTTGTGACCGATGCCGCCGGCAGTACCGAGCAGATCGATCGCTTCCAGTACATTTTCCAGATTATGGGAGGGTTCGCCCATGCCCATGAAAACCACCCGTTTGACCACTCGCCGGGTGCGGGCCAGTACAACCTGGGCGACGATCTCGGCACTGTCGACCTGGCGTAGCAGTCCATCGCGGCCGGTCATGCAGAAAACGCAGCCGACGGCACAGCCCACCTGGGTCGATACGCACAGGCCATCTCGCGGCAAAAGTACGCTTTCTACCGTCTGGCCATCGGCCAGTTCGACAAGCAGGCGTTCCGAGCCATCTTCGCCAGGGTGGCTGGAGCGCAGACGAGCCAGGCCGCTTAGTTCCGCGGCAAGGCCAGGCAGGGCGTTACGCAGTTCGAGCGGGTGGAAGTCTTCGGCGGGCCGGCGACGCGGCCCGCTGTTCAGCGGCTGCGCCTGCAACCAGGCGCGGAGTATGCGTTCCTCATGGCAGGTCTTGGCCCCGTGCGTGCGCAGGGTCTGACGGATTTGTTCGATACGCATGCGGGCGTTGCCTCGGCGAAGCCCGCAGGGGGCGGGGAGTTTTAGTGAGTACCAGCCATCGCCACCGGGGCTGGCGGCTTGAGCCTGGTGCGCTCGGCGGCGCGTGCATCCATCCAGTTTTTCCAGGCAATCATGGAGCCGAGCAGGATGAAGGCGCCCGGCGGCAGCATGGCAAGCAGGAAGTTGGGGTAGCTTTCCGGCAACAACTGGATCGGGTGCAGATTCGGGAAAACCATGTCGATGCCGCCGAATACCGTACCGGCACCGATCAGTTCGCGCATGGCACCGAGCAGGGCCAGCGTCCACAGCATGCCGACGCCCATGAAAATGCCGTCGAAGGTCGATTGCAGTGGCGGGTTCTTGGCGGCAAAGGCTTCAACCCGGGCGAGCACGATGCAGTTGGTGACGATCAGCGGAATGAAGATGCCGAGGACCAGATACAGCTCATGCAAATTGGCATTGAAAAGCAGGTCGACCACAGTAACCAGTGCGGCGACGATCAGGATGAAGACCGGGATGCGGATTTCATGCGGGATGAAGTTGCGCAGCGCCGAGACGGCGAGGTTGGAAATCGCCATGACCAGAATGGTCGCCAGCGACAGCATGACGCCGTTAACCGCGTTCGTGGTTACCGCCAGCAGCGGGCAGAGCCCGAGGATCTGGGCGATCGAGGAGTTCTGCGTCCAGATGCCCTTGCCGGCAATACTCTTGAATTCGTCACGGCTGATCATTTGGCAGGTTCCCCTGAAGAAAACAACTGGTTGCGGTTGGCTTCCGCCCACTTGGTGGCCTTGAACACGGCTTTGCTCACCGCGCGCGGGGTGACGGTGGCGCCAGCGTAGTAATCGATGCGGCCACCATCCTTTTTCACCTTCCAGTCCTTGTCGGTGACCTCGGCCAGCGACATGCTCTGGAATTGGGTAATCCAGGGCCGGGCCTTGTTCTTGTCCTTCCTGACTTCGATGTAATCGCCGAGGCCGGGAGTTTCCTTGTGCTGGATGACGCGTACGCCGCTGACCTGACCGTTGGCGCGGATGGCGAGCACCAGGCGAATCTTGCCCGAGTAGCCATCGGGCGCCACGGCTTCAAAAACCAGGGCAAGCGGCTGGCCGGCCAGGCGTGCCCGATAGAGTGTCGAGGCCTCGCTCAAGCCAAGTTCCGGCGTCGCGGGCAGATCGAGGGTGTCGTCGAGCAGCGCATTGTCGTAGTCACGGCGCGGCAACACCTCGTCGATCAGCTTCATTTTCTCTTCAGTGGCCGAGGCTTCGATGGCGGGCTTGGTCCACAGATAGGCCGCGGAGAGCAGCGCGGTAAAAATGATGACGAAGACGAAAAGTATGGCGGCCGTCCGCACTGCCATGCCGGTCGCGGAATATTCGTGGGCGGTGTTCATGCCTTGTCCTTCAGGCCGAAGATCGGTGGCTGGGTGAGCAGGTCGATCACCGGAGCGCAAAGATTCATCAGCAATATGGCAAAAGCAACGCCATCCGGATAGCCACCAAATACACGGATGATGTAGCTGAGCAGGCCGGCGCCAGTGGCAAAAATAAGCTTGCCGCGTGGCGTCGTGCAGCCGGAAACCGGATCGGTGGCGATGAAGAAGGCACCGAGCATGGTGCCGCCGGAGAACAGGTGGAAAAGCGGGTTGGCGAACTGGGCTGGGTTGTAGAGCCAGAGGGCACCGGAAATCAGCACTATTGAAGCGATGAAGGCAAACGGAACGTGCCAGCTGATCAGCTTGCGTTGCCACATCCAGAGGCCGCCGAGCAGATAGGCCGCAGCCACCCATTCCCAGCCCCGACCGGCGAAATTGCCGTAGATGTCCTGATTGGCCAGCAGTTGGGCCACATCGACACCGCTATCGCCCAACTTGAGGGCCGTCTTCATGGCGTCGAGTGGCGTCGCGCCGGTGAGGGCGTCAACCCGCGGCGAGAAGCCGAGAATGATGTTGATCTGTTCGACCAGGCTGGCTTGCAGGCCGATATTCGGCCATTGCGACATCAAGGCCGGGAATGAAACGATGCAGACGGCGAAGGCAACCATCGCCGGGTTGAAGGGGTTCTGGCCGAGGCCGCCGTAAAGATGTTTGCCGATGACGATGGCGAAGAGCGTGCCGGTGACAACCAGCCACCACGGAGCGAGCGGCGGGAAGGTGAGAGCGATCAGCCAGGCAGTGACGATGGCCGAACCATCGGGCAGGAACAGTGCCAGCGGCTTGCGCTGGAGGCGCAGCATCACGGCTTCGGCAAGGAGCGCAGTGAAAGTGGCAATGACCAGTTGGACGAGGATGGCCGGGCCGACCAGCCAGACATAGGCGGCAATGGCCGGGATCAGCGCGATGCAGACTTGCGTCATGACCTGGCTGACGCTGGTGTTCTTGAGGAGGAAGGGGGCGGGGGCAAACATTATTCGGCTTTCTCGGCGGGCGGCGCGGCTGATGTTTGGGGCGCTGGCTCCAGCACGGCACGGCGGGCTTCGATATCGTCGATGGCGTGCTGTTGTTCGATCGTCACCGCCGCGGTATTTCTTGCCGGCGTGGTTTCGCGCTGCGCTTTGGCGCGCGCCATGGCGGCTGCGATGGCAGCCTTTTTTGCCTCTTTTTCAGCGTCGACCGCAGCAATGGGTGCGGCTTCGGCTTCTGCTGCGGGAGAGTTGCTTTCAGCTGCTGCTGCGGCCGCTTCTGCGGCTTTTTTGGCGGCTTGAGCTGCAGCAACCTTGGCCAGCTTCTCGGCTTTTTCCGCCTTCTCGCGCTCATCACGCAACAGCTTGAATTCGAAACGGGTCTTGGCACCGTCGGCGGCATTTTTCTCGCGTTCGCGCGCCCATATTTCACTCTTGGCAAAGCGGAAATACTGGACCAGCGGTATACGCGACGGGCAAACAAAGGAACAGCAGCCACATTCGATGCAATCGAAGATGTGATATTCCTGCGTCTTGCCAAAGTTTTTGGCGCGGGAAAACCAATACAACTCAAAAGGTTGCAGCTCGTGCGGGCAGGCTTCGGCACAGGCGCCGCAGCGAATGCAGGGCATTTCCGGTGCCTTGGGCGGGAAGACCCGATCGGAATGGGCGATCAGGCAATTGGTCGCCTTGATGACCGGAACCTGATCGTTCGGCACCAGGAAACCCATCATCGGGCCACCCATCACGATGCCGTCGGTATCGGGGTGCGGCGCGGCGAGCTTGAGGAGTTCGCCCATCGGTGTGCCGATCAGTACTTCGTAATTGCGCGGGGCGTGCACGTTGCCGCTCAGCGTGACCAGCCGCGAAACAACCGGTTCGCCGTAAGCGATGGCGCGCCAGGCCGTATAGGCGGTGGCGACGTTGAAGCACTGAACGCCGAGGTCGGTTGAGCGTTTCGCGGCTGGCACTTCCTTGCCGGTCAGGACGCGGATCAGTTGCTTGGCGCCGCCAGCGGGATAAAGCGTCGGAACCTGGATGACCAAAAATGGCTCGTTTAGCGCGTCGACCGCAGCACGCATGGCAGCGGCGGCCTCCGGCTTGTTGTCCTCGATGCCGATAAGCACTTTTTTCGGCTGCAGCAGGTCGCGGAAAATGCCGATACCGCGGACGACTTCCTCGGCCCGTTCGCGCATCAGCAGATCGTCGCAGGTGATGAACGGTTCGCACTCGGCGCCGTTGATGACCAGTTCATCCATCGGCACCGTTTTCGAGGCGGTCAATTTGCCGTGCGTTGGGAAAACCGCGCCACCCAAGCCGACCACGCCGGATTGCTGCAAGTGTTCACGCACCGCTTCCGGTGTCATCGCAGCATAGTCGAGCGGGCCGTGGGCGATCCATTCATCCTTGCCGTCCGGTTCGATCACCACGCACAATGCCTCCAGGCCGGAAGGGTGGGGTTGCACATGCATCGCCACTTCCAGCACGCTGCCCGAAGTCGGCGCATGCACGGCGGCAGAAATCCAGCCATCGGCCTGGCCGATCAACTGGCCTTTGAGGACTTTGTCGCCCGCCTGAACCACCGGGCGCGGCGTGCCGCCAATGCTCTGGTGCAGCGGCACGATCAGGCGCGACGGCAATGGCGCCTGAGCAATCGGCAGAGCAAGGGACTGGGTCTTGTTGGTGGGCGGTTTGACGCCGCCCTTGAATTTGAACAGGTTCATCAGCATCAGGCAGCCTTTTGCAGCGCTGCCGCCTTGATTTCGACCACGGGGTATTTCCACTTCCAGTTATCGAGGTTTTCGCCGATGGCTTCCATGCTGATGCACTCGACGGGGCACGGCGGCAGGCAAAGTTCGCAGCCGGTACAGAGCGGCGCGATGATGGTATGCATCTGCTTGGCGGCGCCGACGATGGCATCAACCGGGCAGGCCTGAATGCACAGCGTGCAGCCGATGCAGGTGTTCTCGTCGATGATCGCGACCTGCTTCGGTTTTTCTTCGGCTTCCAGTTCCTTCACTTCACGGCCAAGCAGGTCGGCGAGTTTTTGCACGCCTTCCATGCCGCCGGGCGGGCAGAGATTGATGTCGACTTCACCCTTGGCAATTGCTTCGGCATAGGGTTTGCAACCGGGGAAACCACACTGGCCACACTGCGTCTGGGGCAGGATGCCCTCGATTTTTTCGACCAGCGGGTCGCCTTCGACCTTGAATTTGACCGAAGCAAAACCGAGCGCAGCGCCCAGCACGACGGCGCCGAGAGCCATGATGGCGATGGCGAGAAGGATGTCCATTACTGGTATTTGTCCAGGCCGGCAAAACCCATGAAGGCAAGGGCCATCAAACCGGCGGTGACCATCGCGATGGCCGAGCCGCGGAAATAAATCGGCACGTCAGCCCCTTCGACCCGCTCGCGAATGCCGGCAAAAAGGATCAGCACCAGTGAGAAACCAAACGCACTGCCGGCGCCGAAGAGCAGCGATTCGACAAAATTGTAGCCGTTCGAAATATTGAGTAGCGGCACGCCGAGCACGGCGCAGTTGGTGGTGATCAGCGGCAGATAAATGCCCAGCGTCTGCTGCAGGGTGGGAGATGTCTTGGCGATGATCATTTCGGTCATTTGCACGATGGCCGCGATGGTCACGATGAACGACAGCGTACGCAGATATTCCAGCCCGAACGGAATGAGCAGGTAATGATCGATGATGTAGCTCGCCCCGGTCGCCATGGTCAGCACGAAGGTCGTGGCGGCACCCATGCCGTAAGCCGTTTCCAGCTTTTTGGAAACGCCCATGAAGGGGCAAAGACCGAGAATCTTCACCAGGACGACGTTGTTGACCAGGACCGCGCCGACGAGGATGAATAAGTAGTGGCTCATATATTTGGTAAGCGTCAAGCGCGCATTATCGGGCTTTGCTGCGGTGCAAACAACCGCGCGCGGCTTATGGGCTTAGGTTGTTTTCCGCATCACATTAGCCAGGGTTTCCGCCACTTCGCTGACCAGATCCGGGCCGCGGTAGATGAAACCGCTGTAGAACTGGACCAGACTGGCGCCGGCGCGGATTTTTTCCGCTGCGTCCTCGCCACCCATGATGCCGCCGACACCGATGATCGGCAGTTCGCCGGCCAGCGCGGTGGACAGCTTTTTCAGCACCTCGGTTGATTTGCGGAAGACCGGTGCGCCCGAGAGGCCGCCGGTTTCGCCGGCATTCGCCATGCCTTCGACGCCTTCGCGTGACAAAGTTGTGTTCGTGGCAATCACGCCATCCATCCGGTGACGGCGCAGCGCGTCGGCAATCGCGGTGATCTGGGCGTCGTCGAGATCGGGCGCGATCTTCAGCGCCATCGGCACATATTTGCCGTGTCTTTCGGCAAGTTGTTCCTGGCGTGCCTTTAATTGTGCGAGCAGATCGTCCAGCGCATCGTCCTTCTGCAATTCGCGCAGATTCTTGGTATTTGGCGAGGAGATGTTGACGGTGATGTAGCTGGCGTTGTTGTAGACCTTTTCCAGGCAGATCAGGTAATCCTCGGCGGCCTGTTCGATTGGCGTCGTCGCGTTCTTGCCGATGTTGATGCCGAGAATGCCGCCCTTTTTCGGGAATTCAGCCGCCCTGACGTTTTCCAGCAGGCGATCGACGCCGGCATTGTTGAAACCCATGCGATTGATGATGCCCTGCGCTTCCGGGATGCGGAACAGGCGCGGCCGCGGATTGCCATCCTGCGGGCGCGGCGTGATGGTGCCGATTTCGATAAAGCCGAAACCGAGGCTGGCCAGCGCATCGATGTGGTCGCCATTCTTGTCCAGACCGGCGGCGAGGCCGACCGGATTGGGGAATTTCAATCCCATTACTTCGACCGGGCAAGGTTTCACCGGTTTGGCAAGGACGCAGGCCAAGCCGCTGGACTTGAGCAGGGAGACGCCACTCATGCCGATACCGTGGGCGGTTTCAGCGTCGAGCGCGAAGAAGAATTTGCGGATAAGTGGATATAGCATAACCGGCGATTTTACCGTATTGCAGCAAGTTGTCGGCGGTGGCAACGCTTTTTGGCGGTAGCTTTCGCAAGCAATCTGCTCGCTGCTGGTCTATAGAGCGCTGGCGCTTCGTGATCAATGTCATGATTTGTGGGCTTTGCCACAGACGCCAGCCTTGTCCGGGCGGTATCATTAAAACCTGATAAACTCCCGTCAGGAGATAACGATGGATTCCCAACTCATTCTGATCAAGGCAATACGCTCGGGCCGGCTGTCCGATGTGCAGGCGGCGCTGGATTCGGGCGCTGTGGTGGAGTTGCTTGATGCTCAGGGCGACCCCGGATTGCCGATGGGAATTGCCTGTTTCATGGGCTTCGTCGATATCGTCCGGGAACTGGTCAAGCGCGGGGGAAAAGTCGATTTCCCCGACAACAGGCTGCCAACTTCACCCTTGAGCATGGCGATTCGCGGTGGCCGGGTTGAAGTGGCTCGCGCCTTGATCGAATTGGGCGCCCAGGTGCCGGATGGCATGAAAACCGGCCTGACCGAGCACGACATCATGCTGGCGCAATGGAAGGCGCATCGCGATGGGTATACCAAGGCTTCGGCCCACGAGGCTTCGGGAACGGAGCCGGTGATCGAGGAAATTGATGTGATTCGCTGTTTCGGTACCGATACCCAGGTGCTGGAAGCCGATGTGCTACGCGCGGCGCGGGAAATGCGCTGAACAGCAACAATCTGTAACAGCTTGGCTTGGCTGATCAAAGTTAAACTATCGGCCATGACAACGCCGATTCGCCGCATTTTCCCCATTTTTCTCTGTTTGGCCATTCCCGTTGTCTGGGCGGCTGAGCTCGACCCTTTCAGAACCGAGGCGATGGCGCCACTCAAGCCTTCGCCACAGCTTGCGGCCCGGGTTGGCGAGGCGCCATGCTCGACCGATTTGCCGTCGACGCCGCTGACGGCGATCGATGCGGTCGACCTTACCCTTTGCAACAATCCGCAAACGCGCGAAATCTGGGCGGCGGCGCGGGTGCAGGCGGCACAGGTGGGTGTCGCCCAATCGGCCTGGTTACCCGATCTGGATGGCCGGGCCGGCGCGGCGCGAAACTTCACCGATGTCCGCAACTACAACCAGAACACCGCGGCGCTGACGCTTTCCTGGCTGATGTTCGATTTTGGTCAGCGTTCGGCCAATATCGAAAATGCCCAGCAATTATTGAACGCCGCTGCGTCAAGCCAGAACGCCGCAGTACAAGGTTTGTTCCTCTCGGCATTGCAATCCTTTTATACGGCGCAGGCAGCGCGGGCGGCGGTGGTTTCGGCGACGCAGGCCGAGCGCTCGGCGCAGGAAGGCTTTCTGGTGGCAGAAGGACGCTACAAGGTCGGTGTTGCAACCCCAGCCGACCGCCTGCAAGCGCAAACTGCACTGTCGCAGGCCACTTTGAACCGGATTAAAGCGGAAGGCGATTCCCGCAATGCGCTGGGCACGCTGGCCAATGTGCTGGGTTTTGATGCCCAGCGGCGTATTGCGCTGGCCGAGCATCAGGGGATGCCCAGCGAAACGGTTTTCCAGCGCGATGTCGATGCCCTGATCGACGAGGCGCGGCAACGGCGCCCGGATTTGCAGGCGGCTGAAGCGCAAGTCAAGGCGGCCGAGGCAGGAGTCGATCTGGCGCGGGCGCAAGGGCGACCGACGGTTTCCGTCGCCACCGGGCCGACCTGGCAGGAGATCGGCGGGGTAACAACCAATGGCGGCAACGTCGGTATTGCGCTCAACGTGCCGATTTTCTCCGGCTTCGAGACGACTTATCGGATCCGTTCGGCGGCGGCGCAGGCTGAGGTGAGATCGGCACAGCGCGACCGCATCCGCTCGCAGATCGCACTGGATGTCTGGAAGGCTTACCAGAGTCTGACTACGGCAACGCAAAGCCTGAAGGCGACGGCGGATCTGGTGGCCAGCGCCGAGCAGTCCGAGCGTGTGGCACTCGGCCGTTACAAGGCCGGGGTGGGCACCGTGCTGGATTTGCTGGCGGCGCAGAGTGCCTTGGCCAGCGCGCGTTTGCAGCGCATCCAGGCGGCGCTCGACTGGTATGTTTTTCGCGCCACGCTGGCCCAGGCCATGGGCGCGCTTGATTACACGCTGCTGCAAGCGGCAGCGGAAGGAAGACCATGAGACGTATCGGCAAGATTCTCCTCGGCATGACCGTGATCGCCGGCCTGATCGGCGGCGGCATCTGGTATGCCAAGCAGCGCGCGGCGCATAACCCCGAGCAACGCTACAAATTTATGACCCTGGAAAAAGGCGATGTGACGCAGACGGTTTCTGCCAACGGTACGCTGAATCCGGTCGTGCTGGTCAGTGTCGGGACGCAGGTTTCGGGTACGGTGAAGAAGCTTTACGTCGATTTTAACGACCATGTGAAGAAGGGGCAGGCCCTGCTTGAACTTGACGACGCACTGGTTGCCGCGACCGAACGGCAGAGTGCGGCCAGTGTTGCCAGCGCCCAGGCGACGCTGGAACTGGCGCAGGCCAACGAGGCGCGCAGCAAGCAGTTGTTCGCCCAGGAATACGTCTCGAAGCAGGAATTCGATCAGGCCCGGCAAGCCCTGAAATCAGCCCAGGCCCAACTGGCGCTGGCGCGGGCACAGAACGAGCGTGACCGGGCCAATCTCAATTTCACGGTCATTCGCTCGCCGGTCGATGGGGTCGTCATCGACCGGGTGGTTG
>CAYWNX010000012.1:0-1459 GCA_964459735.1 uncultured Dechloromonas sp.
AGTAGCCGACGGCATGCACCTTTTGCCCGGGCAGCACCTTCTGCACGATGTCGAGCGCTTCCATGATGCCCATCTGGCGATAATCGTCGAGGCCGAAGTCGCCGTCCTCGCGCTCGGGATTGACCCAGGAGATCATGAAGACTGTGTGGCCCTGTTCGACCAGATAGCGGACTAGCGAATTTTCCGGTGAGAGATCGAGGATGTAGTACTTCATGATCCAGGCCGGCACGATCAGCAGCGGTTCGGGATGGACCTGCGGGGTCTGCGGCGAGTACTGGATCAGTTCCATCAGCCGGTTGCGGTAGATCACCTTGCCCGGCGTCAGCGCCACGCCGCGGCCCGGGGCGTAGGGTTCAGCCCCGACCGGCTTGTCGTGGGTGAACTGCCGGGTGAAGTCTTCGATGGCATGGGCTGCGCCCTGCAGCAGGTTGGCACCGGCGCACTCCTGCGTGGTTCTCAGAATATCGGGATTGCTCCACGAGAAGTTCGAGGGCGAGCAGGTGTCGGTCAGCTGGCGGGCCAGGAAGGCGAGCAGTTCGCGGTGATGCTGGCTGACGCCCTGGACGGTCGATGTGGTTTGCTGCCACCACTCCTCGCCGAGCAGAAAGGCCTCGGCGTAGACATTGAACGGCCAGCGGCCCCAGCTTTCGGTGCGGAAACGGGCATCGCTGTCGCGCAGTTCCGCACAGTCCCGCTGATCGTAATGCAGGGCGCAATGGGCGGCGAAGTGGACGAGATGGTTGAATTTCTCGAAAGCCGCCTGCAACAGGTCACTTTGCTTGCCCGGCTGAATCGCCAGATGGCCGACCCAGTCGAGATAGGCGAGGGCCAGCGCGGTCGGGGCAACGCCGCCGGTCAGGCGGCCAATCCAGGCGTGCAACACGCGGTCGAAGTCGGTGGTCCGCAGGACCCGGCCGATTTTCGGCGCCACCCGCTTGTGGCTGTAGCCGGTGCCTTCACCGGTCAGGGGCTGGGTGTGGGCGGGCAAGGCGCTGATTGCTTGCGGCAAATGACTGGTCGTGCGTTCCCGCTCAGCGTCTGCTATGACGCCTTCGGCGTCCGAAGATTTTCCCATGCCAGTTATTCCTCAAAGTTGATGAAGGGTTTGATCGCGGCGTGCCGCTTTCGATCCCGAGCCTCAGTAACTTGTCGCCAAAATATTTACTGCAAATACCGTTCCGTGCCGGCAGGCAGGCTGCCGCGGTCGACGGCAAAATCCGGTCGAAAATCGGGTAGCCGCCGCCCGGCCGGTAGGCGCATTGGCCGGAGAGTGGCCGAGCATGCCATGCCGCCAGCACAGCGGCTGCCCTCGACAGCCATTCGGGCGTCGACGCCGACGCTGACCGTCCGTCTTACGGCATGCAATTTTCGGCAGATTTGGTGCCGGGAGCGGAATGGGGGGCAACGGGCAAAGGCCGGTGCTGTGGCAGCCGCGGCGGGAAAGGGATAGGCCCCTGAG
>CAYWNX010000012.1:1559-9116 GCA_964459735.1 uncultured Dechloromonas sp.
CTGGCGCCCTTTCCCGCTGAGCCTTGGCTTCAGCCTTGGCGGCGGCTTCCGCCGACTTTGCTTCCTTGCCGCAGGTATCCTTGGCCGCTCCCTTCTGGTCGTCACATTTTTCCTTGGCCACATCGTAGTCAGCCTCGGCCTTGGCGACCCTCGCTTCATACTGGCTTTTCGCGCTTGGTTTGTAAGCGGCTTCCAGTTCGGCCCGTGCCACTTTCTCCTGGCCTTTCGCCTCGGTCATGCAGATGTCTTTGGCATTGCCGGCCATCGTGGCGCAGGAGGCCTTGGCCGATTTGTACTCGGCGGCGATCTTGTCCTTGCCCGCCTTGTAGGAATCGCTGGAAAGTCCTTCGGCGAGCGCACCGATGCTGAAGGCGAGGCCGAGCGAAAGCGCGGCAATAGTCAGGTTGTGTTTCTTCATGATGATCCGGCTCCTTGAGGTGTGATGTCGTCGTTTATTGGGCGCGACGTCCAGACTTGCAGCGCGAGGAGAGCGTCGCCCGTAAGCCAACAGGTAAGGCCTTGGGCCAAGGGTCAGGTGATCCGCCGACATTGTCGTTAGCAGGAGGACCAATGTCCGTGGCGGGTGACTTTCCCGAACACCTTGCGCAGGACGCTCTCGCCCGCTATCCAGCAAACACCGTGCCAAATCTCCCGGCCTTGCCGGCTGCCCGGCCGCTGCGGCTGGCCACGGTAGTCGACAATGCCGGGCGGAGAAGGATTTACCAGATGATCGGTAAAACTTGCGGCCATACCTGCCACCAAGCCTGGCGGGCGCGGCTGATGGCCTGCCTGCGGGACGGCACTGCGGCCATGGAATGGACTTTGCCGGGCGCCATCGACGCCCGCCGCAGTCAGCCATGGTTTGGCGGCGACAATCCGGAATCGGGCTGGTCGCCAACCGCCCGACAGCCGCCGTCAGGTGCTCGAACAGGCCAAGGATGAACTGCGCGCACTGTTTGGCCGGCCACGTCGGGGCCGCTAAGGCGCCGCGGCCGGTCGCCGGTTGGCGGCTTCAAAGACCTGTCGGGAATCCGCGCCGGCGCTATCCGGTAAATGGAATAGCTTTTGCTGATGCTCAGCAACAGACTTCGGCAGTCGCCCGTCGTATCCGGCGGCTGCTTCCCATCGACTGCGAAGGAGTGCGAAATGGCCATGACCTGTTCTGAAAACCCAGTCGAGGGCGCGACGATCGTCGGCGCGCCGAACAATGCCGGTTCCGGCCCCGGTCCCGAGATCATGGCGGCCGGAACGCTGACGGGAAACGCCGTGGTCAACCCTCAGGGCGAGGAACTGGGCAAGATCAAGGAGATCATGATCGATGTGCAGGGTAGCTGGATAGCCTACGCCGTGCTCTCCTCAGGTGGCTTGCTGGGCATCGGTGACCGGCTGTTTGCCATCCCCTGGGGGGCATTGGCGCTGGATATCGAGCGCAAGTGCTTCATTCTTGACGTCGACGCCGAGCGGCTGAAGCAGGCACCGGGGTTCGACAAGGACCACTGGCCGTCAATGGCCGACCTGCGCTGGGCGACCGAAGTGCATGCCTATTACGGGCAGCGCGCCTACTGGCAAGCGCAAGATAACCAGACCCAGACGCCGTGGCCGGGGGGGCTGGGAGGATGATCGCGGACATTCGACGCCGGCCGGGTGGCTCTGAGCAAGCGGCCTGGGCTAGGGCGCCGGCCGAATGGCGAAGTTACCGCAAGTTTTACCGGTCCGTGGCGAATCCGGCAGCACCGTTTGCTGCTTTGACGGGCTGATCGGCCTGACCGGTGCAGGAATGTTCCTTGCTGCGAAACAGACTCGATTGACCCAAATGAAGGAGCACTATCATGCGTGTGAGTGAAGCAATGAGCCGCGAAGTCCAAGTCGCCAACCCCGACCAGAGCATTCGCGACGTGGCGACGATCATGGCCCAATGCGACGTCGGTTGTCTGCCGGTCGGTGAAAGCGACCGGCTGGTCGGCATGATCACCGATCGCGACATCGCCGTCCGGGCCGTGGCCAAAGGCAAATCGCCCGATGCCACGACAGTGCGGGAAGTGATGAGCCAGGAGGTCAAATATTGTTTCGATGACGCCGAACTCTCGGATGTCGCCCGGAACATGGCCGACATCCAGGTGCACCGGCTCCCCGTCGTTGACCATGACAAACATCTGGTCGGCATCCTGGCGCTGGCCGACATCGCCAATTGCGAAGGGGCGGAACTGGCCGGTGACGCCGTCTGCGGGCTATCAGCCCCGCGGTGGCACTGACTGCAGGCGAGGTCGCCTTGCCATCCCTTTTCTTCATCAAAGCCGGGAGCGGCCCCCGCGATCGCCCGGCCAGCCGGGTCGGGGCTAGGAAAACGGCCGCCGGAAGGAGAATGCAATGTCCGAAGCGACGACTCTCACGACTTTCTCGGTGCACCTGGAGCAGCTGCAGGGCTATCAGTTCAAAGCCAGCTTCGAGCAACCCGGTGTGCCCGATCTTCTGCTCGACGAACCAAGCCCCCTGGGTACCGGCGAAGGTCCCAGCGCCAGCCGGCTGCTGGCCGTAGCGGTGGGCAATTGCATGACGGCCAGCCTGTTGTTCTGCCTGCACAAATTCAAGCAGGAGCCGGCCACGCTGAACGCCGCGGTGACCGCGGTGCTGGCCCCGAACGAAGCGGGGCACCAGCGGATCTGTGGCATCGACGTGGTCATCACGCTGCAGGAAACCGCCGAGCAGGTGGCTCACTTCTGCAATTGCATCCAGCAATTCGAGAATTTTTGCGTGGTCACCGACAGCGTCCGGCAGGGCATCCCGGTGCATGTCAAGGTTGTCGACGGTGCCGGCAATGCCGTTTATACCGCCGAGACCTGAGCGCGGCACGGCCACTCCCGGCCGCAACGGCGCCCCGCGGAGCATTGACGATGGCCGTCCGTAACGTCGACATCGCCGCGATTTTCAGCGAAATTGCCGATCTGCTGGACATCGAGAATGCCAATCCCTTCCGCATCCGCGCCTATCGCAACGCGGCGTGGCTGGTCGGCGACCTCGGCGAGGACATCCAGGCGATCATCGCCAGCGAGCGCGGGCTGAGCGGACTGCTCGGCATCGGCAGCGACCTGCCGGACAGCATCCTGGCCCGCCTCGATCTGGTGGTTGGCGCCGTGCATTCGCGCTTCGACCTGGCGCGCGCCCGGCAGACCGAACGCATCATGAAGGCTATGGACCACCGCTATTTCACGCTGCTCGCGCATCCCAGCGGGCGGCTGATCGGCCAGCGCGAGCCCTACGATGTCGATATGGCGCGCCTGATCGCCCATGCCAGGAGCCGCGGCTGTTGCCTGGAAGAACTCAACGCCCATCCCGAACGGCTGGACCTGCTCGATACCTGGTGCATGGCGGCCAAGGCGGCCGGCGTGCTCATCGCCATCGATTCCGACGCCCACAGCGTGCGGGAATTCGCCAATCTGCGCTTCGGCATTGGCCAGGCGCGCCGGGGGTGGCTGAGCGCGGAAAACGTACTGAGCACCCGGCCGTTGGCCGAATTGCGCCAACTGCTCCGGCATTAGGGGCCAGCCCACCGTGCCTGCGGTCGACACTGAAATTTGGCAAATTTTCGCGTTGACCGTAGTAGATCCAGTTCGGCATTCGCCGGGCATTCGGCGCAAGGCGTTGCTTGCGTTGGCACCCGAAGGCCTGGGCCGCACCAACTGACGGCTGCGGTCGACGGCATTTATCGCCCAAAATCAATGCGCCCAGAATTCACCGCTTATCGGCGGCCGGCGCCAGCCCGGTGGCGATCAGCGCTTTAACCGGCAGATGATCGGAAGCGACGCGGGCGGCATGCGAGGGGTGAGTGGCAAAGGCGAGCAGCGAGCGGCGCGGCCGGACCCACACCCGATCGAGGGCAAACAGCGGCAGCCCGGCCGGGAAGGAGCGTTCGGCCGGGGAGTGGCCGAGCATGCCATGCAGCCAGCGCAACGGCCGCCCCATCGGCAGCCATTCGTTGATGTCGCCAAGGACGACGGTCATCTGCTCGGCCGGGATTTCGCGCAGCAGCGCCAGCATCTGGCGAACCTGGAAACGGCGCTCGCTCGGGCGCAGGCCGAGGTGGGTGACGATAACGCTGACCAACATTGCGCCGACCTCGATATCCACTTCCAGCGCGCCGCGCGGCTCGCGGCTCAGGTAGCTGAAGTCGTGGCGGCGGATGGCGACAACCGGGTAGCGGCTGAGCAGTGCGTTACCGAAGCTTCCCTGATGGTGGATGATGGTGTTGCCGGCGATCGGCTGCATCGCCGTCGCCTGCGCCAGATAGTCGAGCTGCATCGAATCGTGGCGGCCATCGGAAAGGTTATCTACTTCCTGCAGGCCGACGAGGTCGCAGCCGAGTTCGAGGATGACCTGCGCCACCCGGTCGACGTTCAGTTGCCGGTCGCGACCGACGCAACGGTGGATGTTGTAGGACGCCACGCGCAGGCAGTCGGCGCCGAGGGTCTGGTTCAGGCTGTGCCAGCTAGCGAGGGCGTTCGGTTTGCTGGCCATGATGCGAATGATGGCGGTGCTGGGCGACCAGCCAGTGGCGGACGGCCAGTGTCAGGCAGAAAACCGCAAGGACGGCAGCCACCAGCATGCCGTAATTGACCTGCGCCGGGTCATGCAGCGCGGCGCCTAGCTGATCGCCAAAGATGGTCGTGGCCAGGGCGCCCGGCAGCATGCCGAACAGGGTGCCGAGCATGAAGGGCAAGAGGCGGATGCCGAAGGCCGCAGCGACCAGGCCGACGACCACAAACGGCGCCAGCGGCACCAGACGGAGCGCGGTCATCGCCAGCAGGCTGCGCTGGCGCAGCGTGTCGGTGATGCGCAGCAGGCGCGGTCCGGCGATATCGCGCACCGTGTGCCGCGGCAGGCGGAGGCCGGCGAGGTAGCTGAGCAAAGCGGCGAGCAGGATGCCCGAGATGGCATAGGTGAAGCCAAGGCGGGGGCCGAAGGCAACGACCGCGGCGAGCGTGATCAGCGGCCGCGGGAACATCACGACGCAGGCCGGCGTATAGGCGGCGAGGATGACCAGCGGCGCCCACGGGTGGTTGGCGACCTGTTGCGCCAGGTCAGTGACGCGGGCGGCATCGGCCCAGCCGGCGAGCGGGGTGTAGCGCCACAGCGCAGCGAGGGCCAGCAGCGCGACGATGCCGGCGGCCAGGCGCGGTGCCAGGCGCAGCAGCAGGGCGCGGCTGCCGGCATTTTTCGGAGGTGAAGGCTCGTCCTCCGCCTCATCGCTCATGAATTGTTCCGGGCTGAATTCATCAATCACGCTGTCCAGCGTGACCGGCTGACCGGGGTCGCCGACGCTGGCCAGTTCGACCACCGCCGGCGACCAGTCGGGCAGTCGTTCGAGCGGACGCAAGGTGCGCGCGCGGCCGGCCAGCGCTTCGATGGCGCCGTGCAGGCTGCCTTGCCGGCGGACTGCTTCTTCGACTGCCGGCGCCGGCACGTCGAGATGCTCGCCGAGCAGCCGGTGGCGAAAAGCGCCGATGGCGGCGGCGATTCGCGGTTCGCCACGGGCCTCGATGACGGCATCGCATTCGCTGTCCAGCCCCATCGAGCGGTTGGAAAGATTGGCCGAGCCGAGGCGCAGGATCTCGTCGTCGACGATCATCAGCTTGGAATGCAGGTCGATGCAGAGCTTGTCGGTCAGGCCATCGACATGCGGGTAATGGATATGGAAGTGCCCGTAGCGGTCGGCGGCACGCAGGCGCTGGACGAGACGGGTGCGTAGCACGTGCATGGTGTGTTCCTCGAGCCAGCCGTGGCTGAACAGGCGGACGATGACGATGATCTCCGGACCATCCGGCTCGGCCAGCCGCGCCGCCAGCGCGTCGCCGATGCGGTGGGCGGTGAAATACTGATTCTCGATATAGATGCAGCGCCGGGCGGCGGCGATCATGTCGAGATAGAGCGCTTCGACTTCGGCGATACCGGGCTGGCCGGGAAGCTCGGGCAGAGTGCGGGCGAGCGCCACGTCTACGTCCCTGAGATCGAGACGCAGGCCGGCTGGCCAGGGCGGCGCCTGCGGCGGGGCGGGCGGCAGATGCCGGCCGGTGGCGGCGAACCAGCGATTGCGGACGATCACGGCCAGTTCGCGGGCAGCCTCGCCATCGACCGCCAGCATCAGGTCGTGGAAGGGCGGGTAGGGCTTGTTGCTGCAGCAACGCCGGCTATCGTCGGCCGCATGGGCGCAGGTATCCCAGCGCCGCACGGTGAGGTCGAAGCCGCCGATGAAGGCCAGCCCGTCGTCGATGACGACGATTTTCTGATGGTGCGACGCGCTCAGCGGATGGGTGTTGTCATAGGCCAGATGGACGCGGCGGTGCGGCCGCCAGCCGAGGCCATAGAGCGGCCGGAATTCGCGGTCGGTACCGAAGACCAGCGGGTAGTCCCAGTCCAGAACGTGGATATGCAGGCCGCGCCGGCGGCGCACCAGCCAGTTCAGAAAGTCGCCCAGTTGGGCCGGTGGGGCATGCTTGGCGTCATCGAAACGTAACTGGGTGCTGCTGTGGAAATCCCAGGCGAGAATGGCGATCGAGCGCGTCGCCTGCTCGGCGGCCAGTGCAAAGGCGCGGAAATACTCCTCGCCGTCCACCAGCAGCCCGACATGGTGTGCCCGGCCGACGGCGCAGCAGTTGCGGCCGACGGCAAACAGGCTTGCCGGACCGTCCGGCGGCGGCCGGGTGGCGGGCGTATTCGCGCTGCCTACCGGGGGCCGGCAGGGATCGGTCATGACCTGTCGTCGGCGGCCGGCGTGTCGTCTTCTGCCGCCGGTTCCGCTCGGCCAGCGCGGTACCAGCCAACCAGCCCGACGATCAGAAAACCGGTGGCCAACGCGATACCTGTCGATTTGAGCGGATGTTTGCGGACATAGCCGCAACTGGCGCCGACCAGCTGCTGCTCGGCATCCTTCAGCCGGGTCGCTGTTCGCTCCAGCCGGTGCGCGACCCGGTTGGCGGTCCCACCGAGGCGGTCCACCATGTGATGGGCGCTCGACGCCATGCTCAATGCGGTGGGACGAGCCGCTTCGGAAACCCGGTCGATGGCCCGCTGCGTGCTGCTCACTGCCGATTTTTTCTCGATATGTGCCATGTTTTTTCTCGATCAATAATGCGCTTGCGGCCACCGGAGGTTTGCCTGGCGGCCTGGCGCCTACTTCATGGTCGCCTGGGCATCGGCCTTGGCAGCAGCTTCGGCCGCCTTCGCGTCATTGACGCCGAGGTCCTTGTGGTTGCTGCCCAGCGAAGCGCAAGCGCTCTTGGCGGCCTTGTATTCGGCCTCGATCGCTTCCTTCCGCGCTTTGTAGCTGTCCTTGGCAAGCTCTTCGGCCAGTGCACCGATGCTGAAGGCGAGGCCAAGGGTCAGGGCGCCGATGGTCTGGTTGATATTGCGTTCCGTCATGTTGCCTCCTTCACATTGTGGATTCGGATGCGCTCCGCTCCGGCGCGTCGGCAAGTGCGCTGGACGTTTTTCCGGCATATGTTGCGCCGGACAGCATCGCCCGATATTCAGCAAGCGGCGTGCCACGCGCTGGCGGGCGGCCGC
>CAYWNX010000012.1:9216-14476 GCA_964459735.1 uncultured Dechloromonas sp.
CAGCGTCGGCGGCCGGGAAGGATTTACTGGATGATCGGTAAAAATTGCTGCCTGGCGATGCCTCGGCTCAGCCTTGACCCGTGAGCGCGCCAGCCGATCGGCCCCGGCGGGGAAAGCCGGGCAATGGAATGGTGTTTGCTGGAGTGTTTGTTGAAAGCCTTTGCCCTGTGGCGGCAGCCGCATCGGGTTGGACGGGTGAAGACACGAAAGGAGCGACCATGTATTTTCGGAAAAGCAATATCCTCCATATCCCCCGACTACGGCTCTACAAGCCGCGCCGGCGTGCGCCGGACGGGCCGGCCGGCCAGCTGCTCGCCACCCGGCGCCGGTTCGGCACCAACGGCCGGTCGCCCGGATTCAGCGAGGCCGGTCGCCGGGCCAGGTATCGCGCCGATGATGCCCGCCGCCGTCAATCGATCCGGGCGGCGGCCAGCGTCTATCAGGAAATTCTGTGCGGTGCGGCAATTGGCGTTGTCGCCTGCCTGGCCCTGGTCTGGATGACTGGCGCCACGCCCGCGAGCCTGGTTGCCGCTGCGATCTGGGGCAGCTGTTGCGGGGCGCTGATCGGATTTCTGCTCTGGGTCGGCTCGGCCGCATTGCCGGAAGATCCGGTGGCGCCCCCTTCGGCCGAGCAGGCGAGAGATGGAAAACCGGCCGGACCGACGCCGCGTCGATAAGCTGCGAAACACCGGCGAGGCGCCCGGCAGCCACGCGTGCCCGCCGGATTTTTGATCGAATCGAGGAGTAATCATCATGCATACACCAAACCACCAAATTATCAGCGGGATATATGCCAGCCGCGCCGAAGCGGAGAAGGTGCGCAACCAGCTGATGGCAAGCGGCCTGCCTGGCAAGCAAATCAAAGTCGTCGAACGGGCGCGGGGTGATGACAGCAACCCCGGTCTCGCTGACGATGACGAAGTGCTGAAGGAGGTGCTGGTAGACGGCACCGTCGGCACGTTGGTCGGCACCGGCCTGGGTGCCTTGGCGGAAGTGGCGCTGGTGGCGGCAAATGTCACGCTGTTCGTCGCCAGCCCGCTGGTGGCACCGCTCGCCATGCTGGGCTGGGGCGCCGTGCTCGGCGGCGTGGTCGGCGCTGCGAGCGGGGCCAATGCAGCGGCGAAAAAGCACGACGGGAAATTTGCCGATCTCGTGCGCTACGCCATCCGCAGCGGCCACGTGACCTTGATCGCCGAAACCCAGAACCCGGAGGAAAAGAAGCTGGCGAGCGAAATCATCGGCAATTCTGTAATTGAGCGCGACGAGCAGCGCGCTACCTGACGCAATTCCGGCCAGCCCTGCGTCAGCGCATAGGGCTGGCCGAACGCCCGGGCGGCGGCCGGCGGCAAGGGCGCGCGCGGTATCGCTCCAGACCCGCCTCAGACCCGGAGTTTGGCCAAATTTTGACGTCGACCGAAGCAGTCGAGCGTAGCAGCCAGTTCGTCCGGCGACGGGCGGAGGCCCTGGCCGCCCAGTGCCGGGCCGCCGGCAATGAGTGCGAATGGGGCCAATGCGCTAGCCCGAAGGACAGCGCACTCAGCCATGGGTTTTACATATCCGGCATCATTTCTCAATTAACGTTCCAGAACTGACAGGAACAAGCGACGGACGCCGAAGTGCCGTGTCCCGGGCCAGCGCACCGCCGGGCGCCCATCTGCCGCGGCGGGGAGCGGTTATTTGTTCACATCGATGCCCTCCGGGGGCACCTCGGCGCCTGGCGAGTTCTCCGGTGCCGGCCCGGGGCCGGGCACATTGGACGGCATTCCGTGCAAATCCGTATCGCGCAGGCCGCGACTGATGTCCCGCGCCGCTTGCTCGATCACCTGACGTGGCCCCTTGGTTTCCTCGACCACCGCCTCGGCTGCCCCAGGGCTCGCCCGGTTGAGACGACTCCGGCCAAAACGCCGCAATTTGTTGCGTGGTTTCATCGCAAAACCTCCTTGTCGTTGTCGATTCGCCGGAATCACGCCGATTTGGCTGCGCCAGTCCGGGCCGATTCGACGAATCGCTTGCTGTTGGTAATCCAGCAGAAAGCATGCCCAAGGGCATGCCGTAGTTCACAACAAATACTCCCAGCGCCGGGCCAGCCATTCGAGCAAGCGGTTTTTAATGCCGCGCCGGGTCCAGGCCTTTTCGACAATTTCATTCGAGGCCGACTGGTCGAGCCTGAACAACTGCTCCAGTTCGTTGGCGAAACCGCTGTCCAGCACCAGCAGGTCGGCCTCGTAGTTGTGCACGAAGCTGCGCCAGTCGAGATTGGTTGAGCCGACGCTGGACCAGACGCCGTCGACGACCGCGGTCTTGGCATGGAGCAGCGCATCGCGGCGTTCGAAGATGCGGACCCCGGCGGCCAGCAGGTCGCCGTAGTGTGAACGCCCGGCATGGAGTGTTGCCCAGAAGTCGCTGAAGCCAGGCAGGACCAGCCGGATATCGACGCCGCGCCGGGCGGCTTCCTGCAGCGCGCCGAGGATGCGTTGATCGGGCACGAAGTAGCCGTAGGTCAGCCAGACTCGATGCCGGGCGTGTTCGATCGCCGAGAGCAGGGCAGGGTAGAGCTCGCTGCGCTCGACCAGTGGATTGGCGGCGACCAGCCGCATCGCCATGTGGCCGGCCCGGGCCGCCGGCAGATCGGTGCGCTGCTCGGTCGCGTCGCCGTCGGGGCAGTGCTGGCTGCGCCAAGTGTCGTCGAAGAGTTTCTGGAACTGATCGACGACCGGACCGCGGACGACGACATGGGTGTCGCGCCAGCCCTCCACACGGCTGGGCGCCTTGGTCCGGCGGCTGGACGAACCGGTGCTATACACGCTGCTGATATTGATGCCGCCGGTGAAGGCGGTACGGCTATCGACGACCAAAAGCTTGCGGTGGTCGCGGTTGTTCAGGCTCAGCCCGGTATCGCCCTGCAGGCGCAAGGGATTCACCGGATTGAATTCGCAGACGGCGACGCCTGCGGCCTTCAGACGTTCGAAATAATCGGGCGGCGTAGACAGCGAACCGACGCTGTCGTAGAGCACCCGCACCTTCACCCGCTCGGCCCGCTTGCTTTCGAGCGCGCTGGCCAGGCGTTCGCCGATCCCGGTCGCTTCCAGCAGATAGGTTTCCAGGTCGATATGGTGACGCGCCCCGGCGATGGCGCGCAGCATCGCCGCCTGCGTCTGCGGACCGTCGATCAGCAGACGGGCGTTGTTGCCGAGCACCAGCGGGGTGGTCATCACGGCCTCGACCTGGCTGAGGTGGCGGGTAAGCAGGCCACGCTCATCCTCGCCCTCGATGCGCCGTACCGCGGCGGCGGCTTGTGCGGCGTTGAGCGGCCCCGATTCATCGGTGACCCTGACCGGCACCGGGTGCTGGCCGGTGTCGGTCGGTGGGCCGGCCGGCGGGCGAATGGCACAGGCGCCCAGCCCCAGGCTGAAACCGAGAATCCAGGGCCAACCAGCAGGCATCGCTCGTTCGCCGTCCGGGGCCGCTACTTGCGCAGCACCCCGGTGAGCAGCGAAATCAGCGCCAGCGCCAGGAAGATGTAGAAAAGGATCTGGGCGATCCCGACCGCGCTGGCGGCGATGCCACCGAAGCCGAACAGCGCGGCGATCAGGGCGATGATCAGAAATAATGCGGCGTAATACAACATGATTGTTCTCCTCGGTCGTCTTCAATGTCCTGTGCCGCGGAGCTGGCGCGACGACGGCAACAGGCAACAGGCAAAAAATGGCGGTGGTGCCGGGGCCGCTCGGCGATGTCACGGTTGGTGATCATGCCGAGCAGTGGTCCACCAGCAGTCCATATCGCCGGCCGGCAAGGCGCCGGCATCTCCTTCGATATGATCCTGGCCACTGCGCAGATGCTGTGGTCCGGGGTCGCGATCAACCCATTGCGGGTCATTGTTCGGTTAACTTGCATGCTATCGTTCCTTTCGAGGAGGTCTGGAGCAACTACCAGCACGAGACATTCCAGCCATCGGTTGCGGCCTGCTGGCGATGGCATCGTGTTGAATTTTGGCCAATTTCGGGCGTTGACCGCAGTCCCCGAGCGTCGGCCATCTGGATTGCCGGCCGGCCGGATCAAACACGCGGCCTCTCGTCACTGCCGCCGCGGAGAAGCAATGGGCGGCACCGGTAGATCAGGGCTGCTTGAGACGAATGTCATTGCGAACCGCTTTGACGCCGGGCACCTTGCTGGCCAGTTGTGTGGCCTGCTCGATGGATGCAGCGCTCGCCGCAAAACCAGAGAGCTGGACGGTGCCTTTATAGGTTTCCACCTTCACCTCGGTCGCCTTGACCTCCTTGTCCTTGGAGAAAGCGGCTTTGACCTTGGTGGTGATCGTCACATCGTCGAAATACTCGCCGGCGCTTTCCTTGGCCGGCGGATTGGCCGAAGGTTGCGCCGTTTGGTCGGCGATCACGCTCAAGGGCATGACACTGAGCAGCAACAGGGTCGACAGGTTGATCTTGTGTTTCATCGCAGGTCTCCTTGGAAAATATACCAACACTCCCTTGGGGCAGTATTGCCGGGAGCTGAATTCAGCCTATGTCCCCCTCCGGCGCCTGGCTGTCAGACCGCGCTGAACCCGTTGCAGGACAATTCCCACAGCCGCTGGCAAACGCACATGCCGCCGTCCACGTGGTACGGAAACTGCTTGCCTTATCACTGCCCACATGGGCCGGCAGTTGCTGCCCGTCCGAATCCGCCGTCGATCGCAATCGCCAGCCAGAACGGATTGCAGCAACGCTTCCTGACTCACCCAACAAGGAGCGCAAGATGCATATGACCCTGAATATCGGCCCGATAGCCGCACTGATCGCCGGCATCCTGATCCTGATCTTTCCCCGGCTGCTCAATTTCATCGTCGCCATTTACCTGATCATCATCGGGGTGGCCGGGCTGCTTGGCTCCGGCATCATCCGCTTGCCGTAGCCGGCCGGGGGCGTGTCCACCATGACCGACCGCATCGCAAAGCAGGTCGAACTCGATGCTCCCCCTTCCCGGGTCTGGCATGCGCTGAACGATCACCGCGAATTCGGCCGGTGGTTCCGCGTCGAACTCGACGGCCCTTTTGTTGCCGGCGAAATCGCCCGCGGCCGGATCACTTACCCGGGGTATGAACATCTGCACTGGGAAGCCCGGGTGCAGCGGATCGAGCCCGAACAGCTCTTTTCCTTCACCTGGCACCCATATGCCGTCGATCCGGCCACGGACTAAGCGAACGAGCCTTCGACGCTGGTCGAATTCAGACTGGAAAAGACCGCGAAAGGCACTTTGCTGC
>CAYWNX010000012.1:14576-19981 GCA_964459735.1 uncultured Dechloromonas sp.
CGCCGCAACGAAGGCGGCTGGGCCGAACAGATGAAAAATATCGCAGCCTATCTCGCCGCCCCGCCTAAGGCTTTTGCAGCGGGCCGCGCCGGCGACTACCAACTACCGACTACCAGCCAGCGATCCTCGCTGAACAGTTGCGGTACGGTGCGCCGGTCGGTGACCATTCCGCCCGCCGCCGGCACCGCACCCAGTCGCTCGATATCCTGTGCGGAGAGCGGCTGGATGCGGGCGGCGTCGCGCCGCGAGTTGAAAACCCCGTGGCGCCACTGAAATACCTTATCGATTTTTTCCCGGTAGCTGTAGGCGTGCGCATGATCGTTGTAGTAGTCGCTAAAGCGGTTGCGCCCGAGATAGATTGGGTTGGAACCCTCATAGCCGGTCTTCCGGTAGGAAACATGATCGGTGTTCAGGATATGGACCCAGTCGCCGAGAACGAAATTGCGGGCGGCGATGCTGGATTGAAGGTGCGGGAGCTTGCCGGAACGATCGTTTTGCTGGCGATCGTAGCCCGCCTCGAAGTCCCACATCCGAGCCGGTTCGACGTTGAGCAGCGGCTCGTGGTCGGCCAGCAGCAGGGCTTCAATCTGGCGCAGCTTGCGGAAATCCTTCTTGATGCGCCGGTAGTAGTCGAGCACATCCTGCAGCATCACCAGCTTGGCGGCGGTATAGCAGCCAAGCGAATATTTGTCCTGATGCATGAAGGCATCGTTGACCGCCTCGTGCAGCGCAACGCCTGGGCGCAGCGTGCCCTTGCGCCAATACTTCCGGTGCCATTGGGCGGACTCGCCGTCCGGCAACTGCCAGTTCAAGCGCTCGGCCCAGACGACGGTGTTCTGGCGCGCCGCCATCCCGGGTGTAGGGTGAGCGCATGGCCACGCGGATAGGTAGAGAGGTCTCGTCCCATCGGAATTTGAGAAATTTCCACGGATGCCGATCAGTCCGTTGTAAATCGCTCCTTACTCCAAATGTCTACGCCCTCCGGGGCTGGGCGCCTCAGGGGGCGCCGCTCGCCCGCCGTCCGGCCCGACGTCGGCAGTGGCATCGGCGCAGAACGCAGCCAGTTGTTCGAGCACGTCGCGCACCGCCTGGTTGGCGGCGATAACGCCGCCATAGGGATCGTCGCTGGCCGCCGGCACTTGCGCATCGAACTGGCGCCAAGCGACGACGCGGCGGGTGGTCATGTCGGTGATGGTGGCGCGCAGGCTAAGGCGGACGCGGCTTGGCCTGCTCAGAAATTCCTGCTGCAAGCGGAGCACTTCGGTTTCGAGACGGAAATCACCGGTGGCGCTGGCTGGGATCAGCACGACCGCCCGGAACTTGCCACTCCTTTCGACAGCGGCGGCGATCAGCGGCTGCAGCATGCGTGCCGGGGTATCGGCCCACTGGCTTTGGGCAAAGTACTGGAGTTCATACGGCTGGCGCAGGTAAATGATGCGCTGACTGTCATAGCCGGCCGCCGCACGCGGCAAGTTGACTACCAGCGTTGGTGCGTCTGCCGCCGCCATGCGGGGTGTCACGGCGGGCCGGCCCTGGCTGGCCGGAGCCGGTGCCGGTCCGGCGACAGGCGGCGTGCCGTCCAGCGCATACAGCATCGGCCACGGTGTTCCCGGCCGCAAGGCGGTACAGCCGGACAGCGCCGCCACCAGTATCCAGGCCAGAGCGGTTGCGCGCATTACCTATTCCCCCGGCCCCGGCGGCGGCGCCCGGCGGCCGAGCAGCAGGCTGCTCGGATTGCGCTCGGTTTGCTCGCTCAGACGCCGCAGTGACAAAGAGAGGCCGCTCAATTCGCCGAGCAGCCGCTCCATTTCCGGCAGCGTCTCGCTGGTGAAGTGTTTGACGCCGGTGCCCATAGCAGCCACCGTCTGGCCGGTGCTGCTGCTGGTAAGCGCTACATTGTCGGCCATTTTTTCGACGGCGTCGGCGCTGCTGCCAATGCGCCGGATCATCGAATCCAGCTGTTGCGTCGCCTGCGCGGTGTGCTCGGCGGTTCGCGCCAGGTTGCCGATCCCGGCATTCAGTGCATCCCGTTGTTCGGCCAGCGCATGGGCGACCTGGGCGATATCGGCCAGCGCGCTCTTGAAGGCCGCCCGGTTGTCGTCATCGAGCAATGCATTCAGGTTGGTCGAGCTTCGGTCGAGGCTGGCCAGGCCGCGGGTCAGCACGTTCTCGAGGCGGGCGGCCAGCGATGGTGTGGTCCGGATTACCGGCAGCTGGCCGGCGGTGGTGGTGACCAGCGGCGGCGAATCGGGCCGGCCGCCGCTCAGTTCGACATAGGCGATGCCGGTCAGGCCCTGGGTCTTTAGCGTGGCCACGGTGTCCTGCTTGATCGGTGTGCCGCGCTCGATCGCGAAGACCAGTTGCACCCGTTCGGGATTGCCAGGCTGGAGGCGGATTTCCCGCACCTTGCCGACGTCGACCCCGAGGTATTTGACCGGTGCATCGACATTGAGGCCGGAGACCGACTCGTTGATCACGGCCATGTAGGGCTCGAACGGTTTCCGCCCGCCGCCACCGGCGGCCAGCCAGAGCACGCCGGCGATCATGGCGCTGCCGAGCAGGATCACGAAGAGACCGACCGCGACGTAGTTGACTTTGCTGTCCACCGTTTCAGCCTCCTGCTTTTTGCTGCCATTGAGCCTGCGCGGCGCGCCCGCGCGGGCTGTCGAAATACTCGCGGATGGCCGGGTGCTCCATCGCGGCCAGCTCCGCCATCGAACCGCTGCCCAGTACCTTGCCCTCACCGAGCACGGCAACGCGGTCGGTGACCTGCCAGAGGAGGTCCAGATCGTGGGTGATGATCACGACGGTCAGGCCGAACAATTCGCGTAGCGTCCGTATCAGTTCATCGACGCCGCCGGCACTGGCCGGGTCGAGGCCGGCCGTCGGTTCGTCGAGGAAGAGCAGCTCCGGATCGAGCGCCAGCGCCCGCGCCAGCGAGGCCCGTTTGAGCATGCCGCCGCTCAGTTCAGCCGGATACTGCCGGGCGGCTTCGGGCGCCAGCCCGGCCAGCTCCAGTTTCCAGAGCGCGATTTCGTTGATCAGGGTGTCGTCCAGCGTGGTGTGCTCGCGCAGCGGCAAGCCGACGTTGTCGCGCACGCAGAGCGAACCGAACAGTCCGCCATGCTGGAACATGACGCCCCAGCGCCGGCGTAGATCCCTGGCCTCGGTTCCCGACAGCGCCTGGATATCAGCGCCGAGCACGTGGATGCTGCCGGCGTCCGGGCGCTGCAGCAGGATCATTTCGCGCAATAGCGTCGACTTCCCGGAGCCGCTGCCGCCGGCAAGCGCAAAAACCTCGCCCCGCCGAACTTCGAGATTGAGCTGGTCATGCACCACCTGGTCGCCGAACCGGGTGCACACCTGCTTCACTTCGAGGACCATGCCATTTTCTGTGCCGGTAGCAAGCATCTCATAGCTCCAGGATGCTGAAGGCCACCGAGAACAGCGCGTCGGCGACGATCACCAGGGAAATCGCCTGAACCACGCTGCGCGTCGTCTGGCGGCCGACGCTGTCGGCGCCGCCGTGCGTCCGAAAACCCTGGAAGCAGCCGATGACGACGATGATCACGGCGAAGACCAGTGTCTTGCCGACGCCGATCAGAAAAGTCGTCAAGGGGATGGTCAGCGCAAAGCGATCGATGAATTCGCGGTAGCCGATGCCGAGTTGCAGGCGGGCCATCAGCATGCCGCCGGCGACGCCGGCCAAATCGGCAAAAACGGTAAGCAGCGGCAGCGCCAGCAGCAGCGCGCCCATTTTCGGCAGCACCAGCTGGTCGATCGGCTCGATGCCCAGCGTCTGCAGGGCGTCGAGTTCCTCGGTCACCGCCATCGTTCCAATCTGCGCCGCGTAGGCCGAGCCGGAGCGTCCGGCGACGATGATTGCGGTGATCAGCGGGGCGAATTCGCGCAGCACCGAAAAACCGACCAGATCGACCACGAAGATGCTGGCGCCGTAATGCCGCAGTTGATCGGCACCTTGATAGGCGATGACAATGCCGAGCAGAAATGAGGTGAGGCCGACGATCGGCAGCGCCTCGAAACCATCGGTCTGGATAACCCGAAACAGCTGTCGCCAACGCCAGCGAGCCGGGTGCCCGAGCGGCATGCGGCCCGGCGCGGTGGCCGCCGCGAACTGCAGCGCACTCTCGCCGACAAAGCTGCACAGCGCCAGCGCCTGCTCCCCGGCAGCGACGGCGCGGCGGCCCAGCTGCTCAAGCGGTGAGCAATGTGGCACCGACGGCGGGGGAGAGTCTGCCTTGCCGGCGTTCAAATTCATCAACTTCGCCGATGGTGCCGACCAGCCGCGCAGTCTCACCGCCTGCTGCCCGCTTCTGGCCTGCAGGTACTGCTGCAGCAAGCAGACGCCGGCCGAATCGATCGCCTGCAAGCTCGAGCCATCGACCACCAGTGTGCCCTCCGGTCTAGCGCCGGCCAGTGCCTTGAGCTGGCGATCGAGATCGGCCGCCAAGCTGATCCCCTTCCCGGTCCAACTGCCGGAAAGCGTCCACTCCCCGGGGCCGGCTTGGGCAATGCTGGCGGGCGTCGCTGGCGAGGGCATTGATCGCGGCAATCAGTGCGCCTACTTAATGCGAATGTCGTTGGCCACCGACTTGACGCCCTTGACCTTGCGCGTCACTTCAACGGCCCGCTCGATCTGACTCTGCGAATTGACGAAGCCACTCAACTGGACTCGTCCCTTGAAGGTCTCGACATTGATCTCCGCAACCTTCAGCGCCGGATCGTCGAGGATGGCCGCTTTCACCTTGGTGGTGATCACGGTGTCGTCGATGTACTCGCCGGTACCTTCCTGTTTCGGGGATGACGCGCAACCGAGGACAAAGGCGTAGAGCAGCGCGACGAAATAGTAGGACAGTCTATTCAATTGGTTCATGGTAAGGCTCCTCGGCAATAGAGGTTGGGGACACGCCGGCCACAATGAGGACGGCACTCACCCCAGTTCCCGGCAAGAACCGCACCAACCGCTTCCCCCTCGAGAAATGCCTTTTTCCACCCACGATTTGCCGATTCACCTGAATTTTTTACCAGTAACCCGGAAAAAGCTACAGGCTCGGTGCTTGAACTGCCGGCCGGCCCCGACGCTGCCCGGAATTTGACCGTTGACCGTAGCAATGCTGGTTCGCTTCCAGATCACTTCGCTAAGCAGCGGCAGAAAAACCGATCGCGAAAGGCTCCGGGTATTCCGGGCTCAGCCGCCACCGTGCCGGGCTACTCGGGACTGCGCTCCCTTGCGGGCGCTGGCCATGCGGGCCGCGCTGCCTTTCTGCTCCAGGGTCCCTAGTACCGCTTGGGTGCATCTAGGGGAAATGCCGGCCTGGTGCCCGGCGCCTTTTTCCAGGTCGCGCTCGGCCTTGTGCTGGGTTTCTTCGCTGCTCTTCCCGGGT